>JALGYA010000080.1 GCA_029824475.1 Fimbriimonadia bacterium
TTCTGTACGACGTCGAACTGCTCGGTGAAATCACCCAGTGATCGCAGCATCGTATCCGGAACCGACTCTTTACTCATATCTGAAAATCCACTACCGCCCTACTCCAAACCCGGACCACTCGACTCCAGCCAGATCAGCCATCTCCTTCTTCCAGCTCGTCAGATCGTTCTTGTCAAACTTGCTCAGGTGGTCGTGTCCACAAGCCCGGGCCATTACCGACATCAGGTCAGTGCTGGCCGACAAGAAGTTATGCAGCCGCTTCGCCCCCACGCCGATGTCGAGGCGCTTGCGCAGCTCGGGCTTCTGCGTTGCGATGCCCGCCGGACAGAGGTTGGTTTTGCAGATGCGGGCGCCGATGCAGCCGATCGCCTGCATCGCGGAGTTGGCGATCGCCACGCCATCGGCGCCGAGCGCCATCGCCTTGAGGAAGTCGACGTGAGTTCGCAGACCGCCGGTGATGATCAGCGTCACGCGGCCGCTTGCACCCACCTTGTCCATGTGGTGCCTGGCTCGTGCCAGGGCCGGAATCGTCGGGACAGAAATGTGATCACGGAACAGGTCCGGCGCGGCTCCCGTGCCGCCGCCTCGACCATCCAAAATGATGTAGTCAGCCCCGGCCGCCAGAGCGAAATCGATGTCGTTCTCGATGTGCTGCGCGCTCAGTTTGAACCCTATCGGCACGCCGCCTGAAACATCCCGCACCCGGTCACCAAACACTCTGAAATCCTCGACCGTCGAGAGGTCAGCAAAGGTCGGGGGAGAGACTGCATCTGAACCAGCATCAATACCGCGAACCTCCGATATCCGGCCGACATTCTTGCTTCCCGGAAGATGCCCCCCAGTGCCGGTTTTCGCGCCCTGGCCCCCTTTGAAATGGAACGCCTGGACGCGGCTCATCAAGGCCTCGTCGTAGCCAAACTTGGCCGAAGCCAGCTCATACAGATACCGGCTGTTCGCCTCCTGCTCGTCAGGCAGCATCCCGCCTTCGCCGGAACAAATCCCCGTTCCCGCGAGCTCCGCACCACGCGCCATCGCGATCTTTGCCTCCTCGGATAGAGCCCCAAAACTCATATCGCTCACAAACAGAGGAATATCGAGCACCAGCGGCTTCTTGCACTCCGGCCCGATCACTAGCTCTGTACCAACCGGCACATCCTCCATCAGCGGCTTGGTGGCCATCTGCGCCGTGAGCACCTGCAGGTCATCCCAGCTGGGAAGCTCATGCCGCGGCACCCCCATCGAGCCCATCGGACCGTGGTCTCCCATCTTGCTCAGGCCCTCACGCGCGAGCTGGTGGATGAACTCCACGGTCGGCTCTTCAGGGGTGGCCTTAGCCTCAGGCTGGGCATCCGCATCGGCCTTTCCACCCAGACAGAGCTCCTTGCCGACATCATCTGCTGAAACCTGCTTGTGTGTCCCGTCACAAAACGGCGATCCACCGGTCTGCTTGCACTGGCAAAGAAAGCTCTCGCCTGTCTCCTCAGCCGTGAACGCCTTAGGCGTGAACTCGGTCCCCTGATGCGACCCATCGCAGAACGGCTGCCCACTCGACCGGCCGCAAGTGCAGTAGTAGTACTCCTTGCCCTCTTCGAGGTCGGTTGGTACCGGGCGGTTGTTGGCGACGGTCGGTTTCTTCATGGGCCTGCCTGCGAGCCTCGATTATGGTGGGAGGAGAACTGGGGCGTCAAGGTCGCTGGTGTGCAAGCCTAATCCCCTGCCACTCCGAATTCGGGCATCGCCCAGAGTCATCTCCCAACATTCAATTCTGTGAACCGCGCTCGAAACCGCCGCCACCGCTCAATCTCCTCCCAGATTTGACTCCTGATCGCCTCGGGCAAGTCCTTGACAGCCACGGTGTCCATTTCTGTCGGTTTTCGGCCATAGACTGTCTCAGATTTCGCATGTCTTCCGTCCAGCAGAAGGCTGAGCTTCGCCTGCTCTCGAGGCCCAACAAACAGCTGTAGGCCATCAATCTGGCTCTCGTCGATCATCGACTGGCCAAACCAGTTGCCAATGACTCTGCCCAATGCGGCGAGGTCCATAAAGTGGGTGCCTCGGTGAAGGTACTGGTGACCTGCAATCGGGGCCACGGCGTAAGAACTTGCAGTGCCAGATTCGATCAAGAACTCTATGGAGCTAGCCCTGTCCACCGCCATGGTGGGCGCCCTCTGCACTTCCGAAAGTTCATCGACTGCAGGCTCCAGATCAAGCGGCATAGGAGTCTGCTTTAGCCAATTCAAGGCGTGCCGTCGCTGTTCAGCACTCAGACTCTGCCAGGTGTACCGCCCGGACTCCAGCCGTGCACCAGCATTGAAAAGCGACCCAGCCAGCAAACGACAATGCAAAAAGACGTTGAATGCAAGCGGCCCCAGCCCCTCGTCACAGTCCTGGACGGACGACGATATCGCTCCAGGAAGAGGTGTCGCTAGGCTGTTCTTGGCTAAAACTGAGAACCTGGCGTTCTGCGAAAAAGTGGCTCTGCCTTCCGCCTGAACACTCCGTACTAGTGATCGAATCGCCTTCCGGGGCAGACGGATGTTCTCGTCTGACACAACAGCATAGGGCCGGATTCTTATCAGTGAGTCTGACTCTTCAATCTCGATGGTCCGAGTCTGAAGCAGATAGGTCAGATGTGAGGCCAAGTCGTACCTGATTCCGCTGAAATAGCTGTCGATCCCATAAAACCAGTTATCTGGGAGGTTTGCCGCGACAGACTTTCCAGACCATGCAGCAAGATGGTCTAGGGCGTCGGCCGTATCGAAGGACTGAGGCTCGAGCGCGATCTCTGCAAGCCTCTGTTGGGGATCGGGAAAGTCTCCTTCAACGTAGGAGCGAAAGCGCAGCGGGGATGATCGGCCATCGGGCTGCTCTAGCGGTGGGATCTTCCCCACCCAATCTGGCACTTTTGCCTGCTTGAAGAATGTCCGCCTCGCGTCGATGACGCTGGTGGACCATTCTCTCAGGCTGCCGTTCGCTGCGTAGACAGCAAGGTTGAAATGAAACCACGTCGGGCCGTATCTGTGGACATGAAGAATGACCTTTCCTATCTGTCCATCCAGGTTCAGATCAAGGACGCGCTGCAGCCAAGCAAGTGACGATGGGTCAGATTCGTCCAACTCTGGAAGCGAGAGTTGACTCAGAGCAAGTTCTGACTCGGCATACGACTCCAGCAAGGGGCCAATAGCGATGGGGAGCGTCAACTCGTACCGATTTGGATCTGTAGCATATGAGTAGAACTCGTACTGGTCTAATTCAAGCAGGCGACCAGCTCCAAACTCCAGGATCATCTCCTTGAGAAGGGCATGAATGGGGAGGCTGGGCCTCAAACTGACTGAGCCAAACTGTCGCCACTCTTGAGCATCTTCTCCGGATTCTCGCCGGCGAACCTCAGACATGAACTGCCGGATGGAGGCTTCAGCTCGCTCTGCAGGGCTGGTCCGAATCGGCAGAGAATGCTTGATATCAACCAGAGCCTGTTCAACCGCAGATCTCGCCGCCGCGTCCGACTTCCTCTCCAAGGCCTTGATTCTCTGCTTCGTCCGGGAAATGCGAACGTTTGATCCCGAAGTCTTGATCGTTGAGGCTGTCAACCACTCCAACTGCTCGGTCTCTGAGGGCTCGACACCATTCAAGTAGATCACCGATTCACGAACATCCTGCAGCCCCCGAACAGACCGAATCTCACCAGTCTTCAGCCACTCCTCCAGCGACTGAACCCTCACCTCACCCGACTGCCCGAAGGCCGCCGCCAGCATCAAAACTCCACTTATCATCCCAGCTCCATTGTAGCCACAGACGAACCTAAACCGACTCAGCTTCACAGAACGCCATCCCAGGACCCGAGGGAACACCAGCAAAAAAACCTGGTCCAAGGGCCTGAGGCAAAGCATGAACACAAGCATCGCCCTTGCAGTCACACTGCTCGCTCCGGCAGCAGTCGAGATCAACGAAGATCAGGTCCAGCTCAGAGCACGAAAAGCGACAACCAAGTCGCCGGCAGCCGTGCCGAAGATCGCCGCCCCGGCGTTCACAGCCAGGATCTCTGCAACACCAGACATCAACCAGCACATGACATGGGCACAGTTCCTGGAACAGATCCCGGTCCGTCAGCGCAAGAAGTACACCCCGCCGGCAGAGATCGGCGTGAACAGCCGCGTCTACTACAAAAACTTCTGCGGCCCCTGCTCCGTCGCTGACAACCTGCTCTACCTGCGAAAGTTCTATCCGCAGATCGGCGAACACCAGAACAAAGTCGTCTCTGGCACCTTCCTCGCCCGATCGCTGGGCAGCAGCTACCTGAGCACCCTTTCAGAGCCGAGTGACACGGATTTTGATCCCGTCTCAGGCAAAGGCACAAGCGTCAAGAACATTGTCAAAGGCACTCTCACCTATCTCAAAGAGAAGAATGTGCCCATCAAGAAAGTCACCGTCATTTCCGTATGGTCACCCACCGACTCCCGGGCAGACTTCGGTCACGCTGGAACGAATATCAGCATCAAGCAGCGCCCGCCAAGCACTCAGGAGATCAAGACCGCACTCACGAAAAAGTCGATGGTCGTGACCCATTACGGCCACTACGACTTCAAGAAGCCGATCAGTCGAGCCGGATTCCAGGCCAAGGGAATCACTCCCTACCTGCGCCGGTCAGGCGGCCACTACGTCGCCCCCGTCGGCTTTGGCAAGGAGAGCAGCGGCAAGCTGAATCCCGACATGTTCATCTTCAACGATCCCGCCGGATCAGACCAGGATGAGCAGAAGCAGATCTACTTCGAATGGGCACGCCAGCCTAAAGGCGAGTATCAGAACATCGAGATGCTCAACTACCGCGGAGACAAAGGCCCCCGGCACCCCAGCTTCAAGCACCCCACAAGGAAGACGTTCGAGCTGATCGGAAGCCTGAACCAGACCTATGTGATGGACAAGCCGATCTCAAACCCTAAGATCAACGACCGATTCGAGGTCATGGAAAGCCTGATCTGCATCGAAGTCCAGTAGATCCCGAGCGAAACTGACCAGAGGCCAGCGCTGGAACTCCCAGCCTGGCCTCTCATTCATCCGGAAACTCCCCGATCGAGATCGAATTACCAGGTTCTGCCCAAAACTGCGATTCTCGTGGCAATATAGAGATGTACGGCCCAGGATTAATGCCTGCAAAGAAGATTACAGAACATGCCCCTTAGCAGCCACGGAAATCGAGCGCCTTGCAGCTTTACTCTTGTAGAGCTGCTGGTGGTTACGCTCATCCTGGCCATCCTGACAGCCGTCGCCCTGCCGCTCTATCTGCGCTCTGTCGCTCAGTCTGAGGAAAACGCATGCAAGACCAACATGAGGTCGATCGCGAACGCCATTCAAGCCAACAAGATTCGCGGCGACGAACACATCTATTGGTACGGCACGGTCGACAGCTCTGCAGTCGGCATCGGAAACGAGCTGGAAGACCTGCAGAGCGTCCCCTACTGCCCGGCCGACGGGTCACTCTACACCGCAGATTGGAAGGGCCCCAAGGGCAAGAATGGCTTCCGCGTGCGCTGCAGCAATGAGCAGCACGATTTCAAGTGGGAGAACGGCTCGTTCAAGGACTGATCAGCCAGCCCTCTTTTCGAATTCTCTGGGGCACGGCTGGGTAGTTTCGGAAGACCCTCATCAGCCTCATCCTCGCCGTCTTGGCCTCAAGCGAGCCCTCGCCTGGCATGATTGGCCGCTGCTCGAAGAAGTCAGCCGTCATGTCATACAGTCGCCCGTCGCGATGCAGCTTCCAATCCTGGTTCCGCACAAAATGCGCCCTCGGCTGCGACGCCCTGTAAGGCCGTGGGTTGGAGTAGATGTGAATCGCTTCGCGCCCATTGGCCGTGCCCTTGGTGAGCTGATTCCAGAAGCTGACTCCGTCATTCTTCAATGGCTTGACGCCAGCAGACTCTGCGAGAGTCGGGACGAAGTCGCTGAAGTCAACAAGGTCATCGGTTGTGCGCCCCGGAAGCACGTGACCGGGCCCCCAGACTACAAATGGAACCCATGTTCCTTGGTTGCCGCTGTCGCGCTTGCCGCCCTTGTAGTCGATCCCTCGCCACCGTGACGTGACCGTCTGATGCGTTCCGTTGTCTCCGACAAACAGGATCACCGTGTTTTCCGCGATGCCAAGGTCTTCGACCTTTGAGCGGACATCACCAACCAGCTTGTCCGTGTACTCCACCATCGACTTGAAGTGCACTTTGTTGTTCTTCTGCTTGTTCCCTTCTGAGCCAGGTGCCGGAACGAACGGATCGTGCGGAAGCGCCATCGGCCAGTAGGCGAAGAATGGCTTGTCACGATTCTCCTCCATGAAGTCATAGAGATACTGAGCCGTAACATCCGGCCCGTACTGACCTTTCAGGTTTGACCTCATCAAGCCATCCTGCTCGACAGTCGGATTCCAGTAGCGGGAGCCGAGCTTCGACACTTGCCACAGGCAGTAGCCGTCAAAACCGGCGTCCCTTGGGTGAGTGCCAGTGCCAGCCTGATCGCCATAGTGCTCCGCCCCATACAGCTGCCACTTGCCCATCACGGCCGTCGCGTATCCGGCATCTTTCATCATGTGCCCAAACGTCCGCAGGTCAGGATCGAGGATGCTGAAATCACTGTAGTTGCGGATATTCGACTGCCCGGTCATCAGCTTGATCCGGCTCGGTGTACAGAGCGGCTGCGAGTAGCAGTGGTCAAACCGGATGCCCTCGGCAGCCATCTTGTCGATGTTCGGAGTTTTGTATGACTCGCCCCCATAAGTGCCTATGCACTCTGCCCCGAGGTCATCTGCCATGATCAGAATGATGTTCGGCTTGGCGACGGCCAGCGTGAGGGCAGCGAAACTCAGCATTTCTCCCATTATGCGGCCAGAATAGGCCCATGCCTTCGTTGATCTTTGCGCTGGTCGTCGGCAGCCAGCCGCTGCAGGAGCCTGAATCGTACAGCGTGATGCGCCCGCTCGTCGAGCGCTACTCCGCTGATTTGAACGCCATTGGACGCATCCATCCCATCCGCGAATCGGACTTGCATTACGACAACTTTAAGGACTTCTATCTGAATTGGCAGGACCGCATAAAGTCGATTCCACCCGGCTCTCTCGAGCTCCAGGATCAGGTCGATTTCAACCTCCTCAACACAGAACTTGACTATCGACTGGCCAAGCTGGAATGGGATGTCAAACGACAGGAGGAAGCCTCAGTTCTTCTTCCCTTCAGCCAGCAGATTATACGACTGGAAGAAGACCGCAGACGTGTTGAAACGATCGAGCCCAAAGCCGCAGCTGAGGCGCTCAATGCCCTCAGCAAGAGCATCGATAAGGCTAAGATTAACCTGCAAGACTTGGTCAAACAAGATGGAGCAGACTCTATCGCTGCAGAGCCGGTTGGCAGACGTGCAGTGCGCTCATTGCGAGGCCTCAAGCGTACGCTTTCCGACTGGTACGGCCACTACGATGGCTATCACCCCATGTTCTCCTGGTGGTGCGCCCGACCCTATGAAGACGCTGTAAAGAATCTAGACTCCTACACCTCCTGGGTGGACAAGACATTCACCGGTGAAGACAGCTCTGCGCCAGAAGCGATTGTTGGAGACCCCATAGGCCGCGAAGGCCTCCAGATGGACCTCGACCACGAGATGATTCCATGGTCCCCCGACGAGCTGATAGAGATGGGCTGGGAGCAGTTCAAGTGGTGTGAAAACGAGATGCTGAAGGCTTCCAGAGAGCTCGGCTACGGCGACGACTGGAAGGCCGCGCTGGAGCACGTCAAGATGCAGCACGTCGAGCCAGGCAAGCAGACGGAGGTCATCCGGGACTTGGCACACGAGGCAATCGCATTCCTCGAAGAGAACGACCTCGTCACCATCGACCCCCTCTGCAAAGAGCTCTGGCGAATCGAGATGATGTCGCCCCAGCGGCAGCTCATCACTCCGTTCTTTACAGGCGGAGAAGTCATCAGCGTCTCCTACCCGGTCGACTCGATGACTCACGACCAGAAGCTGATGACGATGCGCGGAAACAACATCCACTTCTCCAAAGCGACGGTCCACCATGAGCTGATCCCTGGCCACCACCTGCAGGGCTACATGACCTCCCGATACGCCACGCACCGCAGGGCCTTCTCCACGCCGTTTTGGGGTGAAGGCTGGGCGCTCTATTGGGAGTTCGTGCTCTACGACAAGGGCTTCGCAGCGACACCAGAAGACCGAATTGGGTTCATGTGGTGGCGGATGCACCGTGCGGCAAGAATCATCTTCTCCCTCTCATTCCACCTCGACAAGATGACCGCGCCTGAGGCTGTCGAATTCCTAGTCGAGAGAGTGGGACACGAGCAGTCGACAGCCGAAGGCGAGGTTCGCCGCTCCTTTGGCGGGATGTACTCACCGCTCTACCAGGCGGCCTACATGGTCGGCGGGCTCCAGATCTGGGAGCTCCGCAAGGAGTTTGTGGATTCAGGCAAGATGACCGAAAAGCAGTTCCACGACACGATCCTCAAGAACGGACGAATCCCGATCGAAATGGTCCGGATGATCCTGGAAGGCTAGGATGCTCGCACTCCTCGCCGCCGCTGTCATCACCACAGCGCCGGTGCGGCTGATCATCGACACCGATATGGGCAATGACATCGACGATGTTATTGCCCTCGCACTGGCACATAGGCTGCAGGATCTCGGTGAGTGTGAGATTCTGGCGGTCACGGCTTCCAAACCAGACCCTCTCTCCGCTCAGTTCTGTGGGTCTGTCAATGCTTACTTTGACCGGCCCAAGATTGCCGTGGGAGAAGCAATGACCGGCCCTAAGACGCAGGACGGCGGGTATCTGCCCTTAGCCCTTGTCTACCCCGGCGGAGCAAAGCCACAGCCGGCGGTTGCCCTCCTCCGCAAGACCTTAGCGGAACAGCCTGACGGTTCAGTGACGATCGTTCAGATCGGGTTCTCCACTAACCTCTCTGATCTGCTCGAGACGAAGCCAGACGCCCACTCCAGCCTGAGTGGACGCGACCTGGTCAGGAAGAAAGTCAAAACTCTCTCCCTCATGGCAGGCGCCTTCACACCAGTCTGGGGGAACGACCGACACCTGGAGTACAACGTCGTCAAGGACATTGCGTCTGCCCGGAACCTGGCTGAGGAATGGCCCACGCCCATGGTATTCAGCGGGTTTGAGATCGGATTGGCTCTCCCCTTCCCATTGTCAAGAACAAAGCGGGAAGGAGACGACCTCATCGAGGACGCCTGCCGAATCTACGACAAGACCCTTGGCACGAGGCCATCTTGGGATCAAACGAGCGTCCTCCAGGCAGTCCGGCCGAAGTCGGCCGGCTTCAAACTTTCCCCGCCAGGAAGGGTGATTATCGAGCCGGATGGATTCACCCGCTTCACGCCAAAAACGGGCGGCAGCCATCGATATCTCATCGTTCCCAAGGGGCAGAATGAGGCGATCATCAAACAGATGGAAAGGCTCTACTCTGCCGAGATTTCAATCGCGACTGACTTGAACGCTGGCGTTTGAGACTTCGGATCGACCGCTCTAGGAACGATCACGTTGACCTCTGGGAAGTACATAACCGCGCAGCCTGGCCTCACGTCCACAGCTCGCACAAGCTGGCCCTTCATCGACCCAATCGCGCTAGAGACCGTCACCCGTTGATCAACTTCGAACCCAAGCCGGTCGATATCGGCCTGACACAGCATGACGATATCACGCCTGTCTTGACCTCGATACCGGTCCTCTTCTTCATACACGACCGTGTTGAACTGCCCTTCTGAGCGGACAGTGATCAGCTGCATTCCGGCCGGAGGCTTCGGCAGCCGGATCGGGTGGAATCTAGCCAGGCCTGAGTTGGTCGCGAACTTCGGTTTATGGAAAGTGCGGCCCTCAATGTGGAACTCCTTCTTCGTCTTGTCCACATCCTCCAGCTCCTTGTAGCCGGGGACCACGCGCGCGATCGCCTTCCTGATCTGGCCGTGCTCTCTGAGTCCTTCCCAATCGATGGGCGACCCCTCTTCGAAGAGTCGAGCCGCCATGTCAGAGATCACAGACACCTCGCTTCTCGGGCCAGGCAGCCGCTCCTCACCGCCATCCGAGATGCGAACGTAGTTGAACATCGACTCCTGCGTCGTTGGCTGCTGTTCTTCATCACGCGCCAGCACCGGCAGGATGAGGCTCTCCTTGCCGAGCCCAACCGCATGCCCCGTATTGAGGGTGGTCGAAAGAGTCACAACCAGGTCGATCTTGGCCATCGCCGCCTTAGCGTAGGATGCATCCGGATTCGACCCATAAAGGTTGCCGCCCAAGCAGAATGCAAACCGTATCTCCCCCTCTTGCGCCGCGTCCAAACAGCCGAGTGTGTCGAGCCCAGCCCAGGTCGGCAGAGTGACACCGTACTGCTTCTCCAGCTCCGCAAAAACAGCCGATTTCAGCTTGGGAACCACTCCCATCGAGCCAATCCCTTGGACATTCGAGTGTCCGCGCAGCGGCAGCAGCCCGGCATTCGGCTTGCCGAGCATTCCGCGAGTCATCGCGAGGCCGCCGATCATCTGCACCGTCTCGGTTCCACCTTCGTGATGAGTCACCCCCATCGCCCAGCAGAACACGGTGTTCTTCGAGGTCTCGTAGAGGTCTGCGGCAGCATCAATCTCTTCCCGACTCACTCCTGACGAGGCGATGATATCGTCCCAGGTGAGATCTGCGGCTGCGGAACGGAAGTCCTCCCATCCCTCGGTGCAGTTCTCCACGAACTCCTGATCAACTGCGCCACGTTCAATGATCGCCTTGGCGATGCCAGCGAGCAGTGCAGAATCAGCCCCAGCATGAGGCTGGATGTACATGTCGCACATCTTCGACCCGAACAGCAGGCTCCGCCAGTCTGACGGCACTTTGAACCGCTCAAGCCCCGCTTCGCGCAGCGGATTGATCACGATCACCTTGCCGCCGCGCCGGCGCAGCTCCATGATCGTCCGCATCAGCCGAGGGTGGTTGCTGGCCGGGTTTGCACCAATCAGGAAGATCAGATCGCAGCCGTCAAGGTCCTCCAGCACAATGGTCGCGGTGCCTGATCCGGTCACCGAAGTCAGCCCCACACCGGAAGCCTGATGGCAATAATACGAGCAGTTGTTGACGTGGTTTGTGCCGTAAATCCTGGCAGCCAACTGCAGCAGGAATCCCGCCTCATTGGACGACCGGCCGCTGAAGTAAAAGAACGCCTCTTTAGGGTCTGTCTGCTTGAGTTTCGCCGCCACCTTGTCCAGCGCGGCATCCCAACTAATCGACCGGTAGTGGGTGTCGTCCGGGCCCGCGATCATCGGCTGTGCGAGACGCCCTGAGCACTCCAGCTCACGGGGTGACATCTTTGCCATATCCTCCAAGCTGGTTTCAGCAAAGAACGAGAGG
>JALGYA010000081.1 GCA_029824475.1 Fimbriimonadia bacterium
GAGGCCGCAGTCGCGTGGTCGCATCTCGCTTACGGCATCTACCACGAAGAGTTCGGAGGAGAGCGGTTCGCCGCTCTCCAGGCCAAGGGAGCCCGCACCCAGAGAGTTCTCTGGGCGAGCACTTCAGTGAAGAGCGCGGCCTTCAGCCCGGTCAAGTATGTCGAGGCACTCGCTGGAGCTGACACAGTAAACACGCTGCCGCTGAATACCATCGAGTCTTATCTTGAAATGGGTGAGCCGGAAGACAGGCTGAAGGGCTCCCTGGCCGGGTCACAGGCTGTGGTGGGTCAAGTCTCAGCCTCAGGCATCGACCTGGAAGAGTGCGCAGTACAGCTTGAAAACGAAGGCATCCAGAAATTCGTGGAGCCATTCGGGGTGCTCTTGGAGTCAATCGAAACGAAGCGACTGGCTGTCGTCTAGAAGCCGAGTCCGCCCAGATCTGGCAGCTCGGGAACGGCAGCGCCTTTCCCGAGCGTGCCCCCACCGCCAAAGTCGGAGCTGATCATAAACCACTTGCGCGTGTCGTACTTGGCGCAGATGTCAGCGAGCAGGCCGTCGGTCAAATCAGCCGGAGCGCCAATTCGGTCCCCGCTCGATCCTCGCATTCCGTAGAGGGCAGCGAGCTCCGCTGAGGGATCGTTCTGCGACGCCTCCAGTGCGCCGATCACCTCGACCATCATCGAGCTGGTCTCACCCAAAACTTCCGTATAGCCATTCGCAATTGGGATGCACTCTGCCGGCGGCGGATAGGCGTGGAATCGTGAGATCAGGTCACTCCAAGCCGCCCGGCTCTGCTCAGCATCGAGCTGGACCCCAGCGCTCGGAGACTGCTCGTCAAGGACAGAGTCATCTCCATCAAGCAGGCCTTGGATCATATCGAGGGACCCGCCGAGCTGCATGACAGTCATCGACGCAGTGATCTCGCCCATCTGCTTGAGCGAAATCTGGCGGCGCAGCTTTTCAGCGCCATCTAGATGCAGCAGCCAATCGTAGATATCCTGCGGCATCACGATCTTCTCGTCCATCCGGGGAGTCACGGGAATAGGTGCCTGAGCCTGGACCGGCGTGATCGGCTGCGGGGCCTCTGCAGCGCGCTGCGTGATCGGATTAGAAGACTCACCCTTCTTGCCCAGCAGGCCCATTCCGTAGCCGAATCCGAGGGCCGCAGCCAACAGGACCGCCCCGGATACGAGCCAAATCACATTGGATTTGCTGTTCGATTGATACGGGTCGACTGGCTGCATGGCGGACTCCTACTAGATTATACGTCTAGGGAGACCACAGGCATTTCCGGAGTTTCAGTTCTTCGGTACCTGGACGAGAAGAGGGGGATCAGCGCCGGGATGGTGATCCCGAGCCCGATCACGACGTACATCGTCGTCAGATCGAAGATTTCAAGCAGCGGTCCAGCAAGGAAGAGGCCGACCGGCTGGACGCCCATGCTGATCATGTTCCACACGCTGCTGACACGCCCACGCATACCGTCAGGAAATGCCATCTGCATGTAGGTCGTGATCGGGATGAAGGCGAACGGGATGATCAGCCCACACAGAATATTCCAAGCGATGAACACCCAGTAGATCTGCCCCCAGCCCATTGCAAAAACGCAGAGGCCTGCAACGGCCATTGCGCAGGCGAATGAGATCCCTGGCCTGACAACCTTGAATCTCGCCAGCAGCAGGCTCCCGACAGCCATCGAAGCGACGAAAGCCAGTTCAATGCCGAGGAGGGATCCCAGTCCGCCGCCATACCACTTCACATTGGTTTCAAGGTAGATCACAATGAACCCGGACAGAATCACCGACATCACCCCATAAGCTGGCAAGGCCGCCTGCAGAACCGAGTCCTTCCTGACCGCGTTCCACCCCTCGACGAGGTCAACCCAAAACGTGTTCTCTTTTTTATCGGCGTCCTGCTCCGGCTCCAGCTTGGGGAGACCGGCGATCATGAATCCGGATACTGCAAAGGTCAGTGAATTCAAGATGACTGCTGAGAAGAAGAACCACTCTGGTGACGCCGCCTCCAACGGTGCGATCAAGATCACGGAGACGCCCAGGCCAACTACGCCGACCAGGCTCTGAGTAGAGAGTGCGAGGGCATTCGCATCCGTTAGTCGATCAGCAGGAACCAGCTTTGGAATCGCCGCGGTTCGGGCAGGCATGAAGAACACGTTGATGCAGGACATCAAGAAGCCTGCGATGCAGACGACATAGAGCGGCGGATGAGGGTTGAACCACAGATAGACAGCGAGAAGCAACAGTGCACCCGTGCTCGCGAAATCTGAAAAGAGCATCAGCTTTCGGCGATCGATCCGGTCCGCCATTCTTCCAGCGAGCGGGCTGAAAATCAGGAATGGAAGAGCCTGCAGCGCCGCAACCAATCCGACGAGAATGTTCTTGTCGCCAGCGATCTGCTTCGCCACGAAAAGAAAGACCATGAAGTACAGCGAATCCCCAAGCTGGGACACTGCTTGTCCAGCCCACAGGCGACGAAAGTCGCGATGTTCAAGGGATCGGATTCCGGGAATCACGGGCTCTCAATTCTGACCAAGAAGCCCAATTCAAACCAGGACTTGACAAGCCATTTAGGCGTTTTCACCAGCCAGCAGCGCTGCCAGCATCTCGCAGGTTCAAAAGCGAATCTGGTGTTTTCCCTTGAGAAGTACGGAATTTATACCGATAGGAACACCGGGAACCCATCCCAAAACGGTGAAGCACGATGTATGAACAGTACTGGGGAATGCGAGAGACGCCATTTAGCATGACGCCTGATCCTCGCTTTCTATATATGAGCCAATCTCACGAAGATGCGCTCAACATGCTTCATTACGCAGTGGTGGGCAATCGCGGTGCGGCCGTGCTTGCGGGTGACATCGGTCTGGGTAAGACCACCGTCACACGCAGGCTTCTGCAGCAGCTCGATACTCAGACACTGCGGCCTGTTCTGATCGTCAACCCGATCTTGACCCCGGCTCAGATCCTTCGCGAGATTCTCAATCAATTGGGAGTTCCGACACAGGAGAAGTTCCGGCAGGGCCTGATCAAAGAGATGCGAGAGACGCTTCTCGGTCTATACGACCGGGGCCAGCGCGCTGTCGTTATCGTTGACGAAGCACACCTCATCCGGAACAAGCTGACATTTGAAGAGCTGAGACTTCTCCTGAATTTTCAGGAGCGCGATCAGTTCCTCATCAGCCTGGTTTTGGTGGGACAGAACGAGCTCGGCCCGAAGCTGAAGCGAGTTCCTGCTCTTGAGCAGAGGCTGGCGATTCGGACCAGGCTGACACCCCTGAACGTGACTGAGACCGGTGAGATGATCTTCTTCCGGATGCAGGCTGCGGGCTACTCAGGGGACCGGGCGCCTTTCACCCCCGATGCGATCCACCAGATCCATCGGAGCTCACAAGGAACTCCTCGGCTGATCATCCAGATCGCCGATGCAGCTCTTCTGCTGGGAATGGTGAGAAGCGAAGTGATTGTTGACGGCTGCTTGGTGCACGACGTGTCCAGGCAACGACAGGAGGCAGCTTAGGATTTAGGCTGACCTCCATAGTGATCTCCCGGCCCATAAAGCCCGGAGCAGATGGAGAAAAAACGCATGGCGTTGAGTATGTTCAAGAAAAAGCAGTTTGTCGGTCTCGACATCGGTGCATCTACGATCGCCGCTGTCCAGGCTGAGAAGTCTGGCGACGTCTGGAAGGTGACCCGATGGGCATCGGCCAAGACCCCACCAGATGCAGTCCATGACGGCGAAATCAAGGAAGTTGACGCTGTCGCTGATGTAATCCGCCAGGTCCTTCAGGACGGCGGCATTTCGGCCAATACAGCAGTCATCGGCGCAGCCGGTGGCGGTGTTGTTGTCCGAACGGTCCACATTCCGAAGATGGCTGAGGCCACTCTCAGGAAGTCGATTCGATTCGAAGCAGGGCGATACGTTCCCTCCTCAGTCGAAGACAGCTTCATCGAGTTTGAAATCCTCGGCG
Organism: Fimbriimonadia bacterium; assembly: GCA_029824475.1. Taxonomy (GTDB): domain Bacteria; phylum Armatimonadota; class Fimbriimonadia; order Fimbriimonadales; family Fimbriimonadaceae; genus JALGXY01. Next base: position 3,983 of record JALGYA010000081.1, read on the forward strand.
ATGCCGACGAAGGCAACATGGAAGTTCTGATCGCTGCAGCCCCCAAGGCAGCAGTCGAATCAAGAATTGAAGTCTGCAAGCGCGCCGGTCTCGGCGTTGAGGCGGTCGACATCGAAGCCTTCGCCATGCACCGCTCGCTGGTCGAAATGAACAGCGATGAGGACCTCAAGGCCGAGACTCTCGCCTTGATCGACATCGGATCGTCGTCCACGGTCGTCTCCGTCGTTTCCGACGGCAGCTTCGTCATGACGCGATCGATCCCTCAGGCTGGCGAAGCAATGACGGAGGCCTTGAAGGCCTACTTCAAGCTTGACGACGAAAAAGCAGAAGACGGCAAACGGCAGCTCGATCTGGCATCGCTTCTGGAGGAAGACGATGTTGTCGAGAACCCGCCGCTGCGAGTGCTTCAGCCTCATGTTGACGAGCTGATCCGCGAAGTCCGACGCTCGCTGAACTACTACCAGTCACAGCAGAGTGAAAAGGGCGAAAGCTCCTCTGTCACACGAATTGTCCTGTCCGGCGGAGGTGCAAACCTCAGCGGACTCGCTCCCTACTTCGAGCACAAGCTCGGCCTGCCTGTCGTCACGCTGGGTGTCTTCGACAACCCGCGCGTCTTGGCGCAGGGTGACGATGCTGGCCACGGCAGAGACCTCTCAGTCGCATCCGGCCTCGCTATGCGAGCAGGAGCCGCTGCCTAGCAGCTGGAGACACAACAAATGCCTTACATTAACTTAATCCAAGAGCAGAAGCTTGCGGAAAGGAAACGCGAGCAGCAGATCAGGATGCTCTTCATGGGCGTCCTGGGCGTCGGTGCTGTATCAGTGCTGACCGCTGTCTTCTTCACCCTCGATGCATCTCGGCTCAACGCAGAAGCAGTTCGACTGGAGCGCAAGAAAGAAGAGCTTCAGCCGAAGCTGGACGCACTCGACAACGCAAAGCATGCCACCGCTGAGATCCTCCCACAGATCCAGACATTGGAGTCTGGTCAGAAGAGCGTCAGCAACTGGTGGAATGTGCTGGAGCACCTCAAGACGAGCACTCCAGATGACATTTGGGTGACCGAAGTAAGGAGCCGCCGCTTGGATGCAAAGGCCCCTATTTCGCTCACAGCAATCGGACGCAGCCTCGATCACGAGGGCGTCGGTGCATTCATGCTCCATCTTGAATCTGCCGATCAGCTCCAGAATGCCAGCCTCCGGTTCACACAGGAGAAGTCTTCAACCGTCGGCACTTCGACGGAGTTTGAAGTGAGCTGCGACCTCGCTGGTACGGCTCCAGTTCAGAAGAACACCCTCGTGGAGGAAGCGTAATGAAACAAGGACTTGATCCAAAAACGATGGGGCTGATCGCGCTGTTCTCCATCACTGTCGGCGGTGCCGCAGTCTTCATGCAGTACGGCGCCCGTGCAGATGCAGTCGGCAGGGTCAACTCTGTCAGAGCTGAACTGCCGGACGAGGACGGGCTGAATCGAGAGCTGAGAGAAGCTCTTGACGAGCTCGAAGATCAGACGATGCGCCTGGCTCACCTTGCAGAAGGGATTCCGGACATCGCCTACATTCCGACGATGCTCAAAGAGCTTGAGCTCATTGGCGAAGAGAATGGCCTGACAGTCACTGGCGTCCGACCGATCCCGCCGAGGAAGCAGCCTCCCGGATCAGTCGGTGCACCAAAGCAGCAGTTCCAGGAGCTCCAGATCGACGTCACCGCTCGCGGCGACTATGATGCTGTGCTCGACATGCTCGACTCGCTGAGACAGTTCCCAAAGATTGTTGCCGTCGAAACCGTCGGTATGAAGCCAAAGTTCTTGGCAAACTCCGGGGATTACGAGCACATCGCAGTCTCCGTCCGACTCTTGGCATTCGTCTTCCCCGAGAAGGAAGAGAAGCGACAGGCAGCAGCTGAGGAAGACTCTTCAGGAGCCTCAGTCGCATCACTTACTCCCGATACAGGAGATGCATCATGACAAAGGAAAAGAAGCAGTACGTCATTCTTGGCGTTCTCGGAGTCGTAGTACTCGGCGTTGGAGCCTTCCAGCTCACAGGCATGAATAAGCCTTCGGCTGCCGCCTCCAGCGTGGATGTCGGCTCCTCGACAGCGAATCAATCGGCTGTTGATCCCGAACTGAATGGCCTGAGATCAGGCAACGGAACTGAGGTCGCAGCCAACACCGAGGAAGCTGACTTTAACGAGCGTCTCAAAGAGATTCTGAAAGCGACGACCCGAAAACGGGATCCTTTCAGCCCCGTCGATGAGGAAGATTTCATCAAAGCAGACGAAAAGAAGCTGCCGCCACGGCCCCCGAGAGGAGCCCAGGTGAACGCTCTTAACCCGCTTCAAGGCGAGGTGCCCCTCGTCCCAGGCGGCTTTGATGGATCGAGTCTTCCTTCGAATATCCAGCCGGTTCCGGAATACAAGCTGAAGGGTGTCCTGTTGGGAAACCAGAAGCTCGCTGTTCTTGAGAATGCGGATGGGCAGCAGAAGCTTGTCCCCGTTGGGGGATCTCTTGATGGAGATACGGTTGTATCTTCCATTGAGAAAGGTAAAGTGACTATCCAGAGAAAGGACCAGGCAAAAATACTGGGCCTCGAAGAGGAAGTGCAGTAATGATCGCAATTCGAGCAGCAGTAATGGCCGCCGGCGTCATGGCGTTAAGCGCTGTGGCAGCGGCTAGGTCAGAGCTCCACAAAGTCGATACAGTGCAGGCAGGAGGAGGGCTCCGCGTGACAATTCACGGGAAAGAGCTCAAGAATCCAAAGGTTTTGCGCGTCGTCGGCAGGAGCTCCTACATCGTAGAATTCAAGGGTCACCTTGTCGGCAAACCCGGCAAGCGATCCTTCAAGTCGAGCAATGAAACGAACTTTGTTCAGTGGGGCTGGTACATGTCAGAGCCACCAACAGTGCGTGTCCACGTCAAACTGAAGGACACGACGGTTAATCCCAAGCTCGTGAAATTCGACGGCAATTGGGTGATTCAGGTCAGCGGCGAAGCGCCAAACGGCAAGCCTCTTGGCGCAGATGCCCAAGCGATGAAGCTGGCTGAAGAGCTTCTGAATTCCAGCTCTGTTGGAATTCCGACTCCAAAGCCTGTTGTCAAGCCAAGAGAAGAGGCCACGCTGCCTGCTGAAGCAAAGGCCGAAGAGGTCAAAAAGCCGGTTCAGGATGCAGACAAGGACGCCTTCAAGGCTGCCGAGGAACTGCTGAAGGCTGAAGCTGCCGTCGGCGCCAAAGCCGTCAAGAAAGCCGGTGCTCAGCCACCTGCAACAGAGGTTGAAGTCGAGGAAGTTAGGACGGAGGTCGCTGTTCAGGACGCAGACAGAGATGCCTTCAAGGCGGCTCAAGATCTGCTGAAGGCAGAGTCCAATGTCGGCACCAAGTTCATCAAGCGACTCGAGGCTCAAAAAGCTGCCCCGGCCGCAGCGCACGTTAAAGTGCACCAGGTACGAGCAGAAGACCGCATGGTTACGCTCGACTTCATCGGCACGGATGTTCTCCAGATCCTCAAGGCGCTGAGCCTCGAGTCCGGAGTCAACATCATCTCCGCCCCGGACGTCAGTCCGAATGATGCGCCCCTCATGATTTCAGCGACTCTTAATAAGGTTCGACTGGAAGATGCACTCTCCTTCATCACTGCGATGGGAACCCTGCGATACGCCAAAGTCCGCGACACATTTGTTGTCGCCAAGGCTGACTCTTTCGCTTCGTTCATGCGCCAGCTGATGAACCGACAGGGCATGACCTACGAAACTGCGGTTGTTCCCCTGAGGAGCGGCGAAGCAGATCGCATTCGCGACGCCGTGCTCGCAGCCCTTCCTCAGGACGGAGATGGCGGCTACTACGAAGTGATCGTCCAGTCTCAGGAGCCGCTGGTTGCAGCAGCACCTGACGCAAACTCTGGCTCGAATGGCAAGGCAGCGGACGAAGAGGAAGGCTCTGAAAGCCAGCCTCAGCAGTTCGTCTCCAAAGCTAAGGCTCGATACCTGATGGTGATCGGCGACGCAAAGCGCGTCAAACAGGTCGTCGCAAAGGTCAACGAGCTCGACCAGGCCATCACCGACACATTCTCCGTCAGCAAGGCGGCAGACGTCACAACCGTAGCGCTGCCGGTCCAGAGCGGCGACATCGCTCGAATCCGAACGATGCTCGGTCGAATGATCGAAGCCAGCCCTCGGGCAGACGAGTTCACTCTGAGCGAGTCGGCTCTGTCTGAGCTTGAAGAGGGCGACGAGTCAACCCAGGTCCTTCTTATGATTGGACCCAAGTCAGAAGTCAGCGCACTCAAAGAGTACGCAATCTCCCTTGATGAGAGCCTCTGCGAACTGGTCGGCATCGCGTTCACGCGAAGCGCATCGGGACTGCAGAAGCGATACGAAGTCGTTGAGCTTGAGTACATCGAGCCGATGATCGCCGAGTTCGACCTGAAGGGCCGAATTCGCGGACTCCACGTCACACTGCTTCCTGATCCTGTCACCCCCGGCATCACCGGCGAAGACCAGGGCCAGAAGACTGATGCTCCGGGTTCAGCCGATGAGGAAGGCGGCACTGTCGTCAAAGCCGACATGAACCGAGCTATTGGACGAGAGCCGATGAAGCTCCTGCTTCGCGGTACGGATCAGCAGATCGAACAGGCGAAGGCCTACCTGATGCTCGTCGACGTTGCTCCTAAGCAGATCGCTCTTGAGCTGCGAGTTATGGAGCTCACGAAGGAAGATGCTGTCAAGATCGGCCTCGACTGGAGCCTGATCACTGGCGGACGCCTGCAGAAGCTCGGCAGCAGCCAGGACGGCGGCAGCGCCGCCACCGCTGGACACGTCAGCGGCACATTCGGTGAGAACGACACCTTCTCCTTCGTTGGCCTCTTGGACGACCTAGATGCCGGCAAGAAAGTGATCGCACGACCCAACGCGCTCGTCTCAGACGGACGCACGACAAGTCTCTTCGTCGGTGACACGATTCGATACGTTGAGAGCATCATCTCCAACCAGAATGGTGTGTCCGTTCAGAGCGCTGAGCTGGACGTCGGTGTCACTTTCGACATCAAGGCCCGTGTCGGCGCGAAAGGAAAGATCGCTCTCGATCTCGACCAGCGGTTCACACTGCTTCAGTCATTCCTGAGCGTTCCTGGCGGCGGTTCACTGCCCCAGACCAACGAGCGACGAACGGCAATGCACGTCAACATGACGAGCGGCGAGACACTCGCACTCGGCGGACTGATCCTTGAAGAGGATCGATACCGAGACGCAGGCGTCCCGTTCCTGAAGGACATCCCGATCGTTGGGCTGCTCTTCAGCCGAACCGAGACTATCAAAGAGCGAACCGAGATCGTGTTCTTCCTAAGCGCACTCGAAGTCGACGAGCATGGACGAGCCGTCGCTGCTTCCCCTCGGAAGACAGAGATGGAGACTCCAGATCCGTTGGCGGAATACAAGAAGACGGGCGGCGGCGGCCTCTAGGCCTCCGCACTGCACGACCTCAAGGCCGGGTCCTCAATCGAGGACCCGGCCTTTTTCTTGCTTCCTATTCATGCAAGAATCGCCATTCAGAGGCCAGCTCAAACAATGCTCTCTTCCTTGATTCTCGCATCGACCCTGATGACCAGCCAGCAGGTGAACATGGACCAGTACAAGACATTCGGAAACATGGGCAAACAGACCAACATCCTGAAGAAGGGTGTTGAGACCGAGCTCTTCAGCCATGACGGCAAGGGTGTGATCACTCACATGTGGTTCGGCGGCAGCTTCAACGGCATCCGCGACACACAAATCAGAATCTACGTCGACGGGGAGAAGCAGGCGTCGATTGACATGCAGCTCTGGATGGGGCACAGCATGGGCTTCGGCGACACCCAAGCCCCTTGGGGCACAGGCAAGCTGGGCAAGACCGGCGACCCGAGCGGTGTCTACAATTCGTACAAAGTGCCTTTTGGGAAGAGCATCCGAATCACGGGCGAACTGGGCAAGGATGCTGAGCCCGGCGACATCTGGTGGATTTTCCGTGGCACGGAGAACCTGCCGTTAATGTATGGAGGTGTCCAGCTCCCCGACAATGCTCGGCTTAAGCTTCACAAGTTGATCGACTACAAGGCGGATCCGCTTGAGGAGTTCGACATCGCCGACGTTGAAGGTGACGGCGCCATCTATCAAGTGGCGATGCAGGCCGACGGTGAGGAGGTTCAAGGCGACTGGAAGGATCTCAGCTATATGGAGGCCGTCGTCCGTGCTTACATAGGCGGCTCAGAGGAGCCGATGCTGCTCTCGTCTGGATTGGAGGACTACTTCCTGGGAACCTACTACTTCAGCCACGGGCGCTACGCCAACGAGCTGGCTGGGCTGACTCATATCGACAAAGAGAAGAACCGGTTTTCGGGCTACCGTTTCCACGACGACGACCCAGTGTTCTTCCGAGACGGCCTGCGACTGACGAACCGGTGCGGCGAGATGCTCGGTGAAGAGGTCCTCCACGGCCCTCCGCCGACTGTGTACACGACTTATGTGTGGCTCTATCAGTGGTAGGCGTCAGCGTCGCCTGACTTCTACTTGGCTTCGGAGCGCCTGCCTCTGGTCGTTCAGCTCGGCTGACCGAACTGCACAGCGATCGCGCAGCTCAGCTGCAACCTGGGCCAGCCCTTCCGCGCCTATGAGGTTATGTCTCTCGCCGGGTTCAGACTCGAGGTTGAAGAGCATCTCAAACGCCGGCTTCCGGCCTTCAAAATCAACATCCTCTTCCAGGTAGTTCCCATCGCCGGGAAACATGCGGACGTACTTCCATTTGCCTCGCCTGATCCCCTCTTGCAACGGCGTCTGGCGGCCCGTGTAGAGGCTCTCCAAGAACAGTTCGTCACGCCAAGAGACAGCCTCATCTTCCACGAGCGGCCGCAGGCTCATCCCCTCCATGGCTTGAGGCTGCACTACTCCGGCGTAGTCGAGAATTGTGGACGTGATATCAAGGCTGGAGACGAGCTCTTCCCTCACCTTCCCGCGCATCTCCTCCGGCAGGCGTGGGTCATAGACGAAGCAGGGGATCTTCGAGGTGATGTCGTACAGAAGCGCCTTCCCGCCCATGCCGTATTCGCCCATCAGCAGGCCGTGGTCGCTGGCAAAAATGATGATCGTATTCTCATCCAGCCCGAGCCTTTCGAGGTCACTCATGAGGCCGCCGACGGCTGCGTCCATGCCGGTGATCGTCTGATAGTAGCGGATGTGGTGTTCCCGGGAAGACTCCTCGGAATAGCTGAACACGTAGGTGCCTGATCGCCCGCTCTGATCCATGACCGACTTGGGGATATACCGGTATGGGTCGGTGCCGGTGTCCTCAGGGAGTTCAAAATCGATGTCGCGGTAGAGGTTGTCGTAATGCTCTGTGCCTTTGAGTT
>JALGYA010000082.1 GCA_029824475.1 Fimbriimonadia bacterium
GCGCATCGCCATCTCGATGACGGCGGAGGCTGTGGAGGGGGTCGCTTCTGACCAGGTTAGGGGGGAGGTGTACTCGGTGTTGCGGTTGCCGTGCGATTTGAGGACCCCACCCAGCGGGGCGAGGGCGGCAGCAGCGAACTCCTTGGTTGAAGTCTTCCCTGCGCTGCCAGTGATGCCGATCACTGGTCCCTTAAATCCTCTGCGGATGCTCAGGCCGTAGGCAGCGAGGGCGTCCACTACACTGTCCACGAGAACGTGCGGCCCATCGATTGTCTTTTCGGCCAGCACTGCGACGGCACCGGATTTCAGCACGTCAGCCGCGAACTTGTGACCGTCAACACGCGCGCCGACGATGGCGATGAACAGCGAGCCGTCCCTCACCTCGCGGCTGTCGGTGGCGAAGGCTGTGATCAGCGCCTGCGGGTCCGCAGATTTGAGCTGGCCGCCGCAGCGTTCAGCGAATTCCTGGAGGGAGATCGGGGTCAGAGCGCCAATGCCTCCCTCGCGAGATCACGGTCGTCCATCGGGTGCTTGACACCCTTGATCAGCTGGTAATCCTCGTGGCCTTTGCCCAGTAGGACAACGGCATCACCTTCTTCTGCAATCGAAACAGCCAGAGCGACGGCCTCGCGACGGTCGATGACCTGGTGACGCTCCATGCCTGGATGGAGGCCCTGGGCTGTGTCATTCAGGATCTGCTGGGGGTCTTCAAATCGTGGGTTGTCGCTGGTGAGCACGACGATGTCGGAGCCGCTGGCGGCTGCGTTGCCCATCATCGGGCGCTTGGAGCGGTCGCGGTCACCGCCGCAGCCAAATACCGTGATGATTCGCTTCGGGTTGAGCTCGCGGACTGCGTCAAGAACGTGCTCAATTGCATCGGGTGTGTGGGCGAAATCGACGATTATTGAGAAGTCTCGATCGTTGGGAATCTGTTCGAATCGGCCCGGAACGGGCAGGCCTGATTCTAAGCCTTTGCAGGCATCTTTGAAGCTGACGCCGAGCACCAAAAGGCCAGCGAGAGCAGCCTCTGCGTTGAGGGCGTTGTACCGGCCGCCGAGCGGAAGACGGAACGTGATCTCATCGCCATGGTAAGTCACCTTCAGCACCTGGTGGTCGATGGCGGCCTCCATGATCTGGCAGGTCAAGTCTGCGCCTAATGCACCAAAGGTGAGGGGCTTTCGGGGCAGAGTTCTTGCCCATCGACGGCCAACAGGATCCGCGATGGAGACTGCGCCTCGGAAGGTCTTACCTACAGCCTCCGCTCGGTCTGCGTGCTCTGTGTAAAGTAGCCGTTTGGCTGCCTCATACCTATCCATCGTCAGATGGTAATCGAGGTGATCCTGGGTCAGATTCAGGAAGACTCCGGCGTCGAACATGACGCCGTCGATGCGGCCTTCGTCCAATGAGTGGCTTGACGCTTCCATTGCGAGCCAGTCACAGCCGGCATCTCTTGCTTGACCGATAAGATTGGCGGTTTCGATCGGAAAAGGCGTTGTGTTTGCGACCTTGATCGTCTCGCTGCCGATATCGAGGCCGAGCGTGCCGAGGCTCCCCGTGTTCTGATTGAGGGCTCGCAGAGCCTCGCGAATGAGAAAGACTGTAGTCGTCTTGCCGTTTGTGCCTGTCACTCCGCAGACCCTCATGCTGTTGGTCGGGTTGCCGAGCAATGCGTGGCCTATCTCAGAAGCCGCAGAAATGAAGTCGCCCCGGGCAAATAGAGCGGCTGCCAGCCCGAGCTCCACTGCCTTGTTGAAGCCCTCGTCAGAATGAACTAGCGCGGCCGTCGCACCGTTCTCCTTGGCCTGATCCAAGAACTCGTGTGTGTCTCGCGACTCAACCGGCATGCAGGCGAACAGACACCCTTTCGAGACCGCTCTTGAATCGGCGGAGGCGGAGGTGATCTCCATGTCGACTCCATAGGAGCGGACTGCTGAGTGCCTTGTGGCGGCGATGAGGTCGGCAAGGGTCTTGGACATTTCTAGCTCTCTGGCGGAGCCTTCTCCTGAAGCGTTGGCTGGATCATTCCCATCCCGAGCATGCCACGAACGATCTCGTGGAACGCCGGACCGGCCACTTCTGCGCCGTAGACTTTCTCGCCTGTCGGCTTGTCGACCATCACGAGGATCACATACTTGGGATCGTCCAGGGGGGCGAATCCCACAAAGTTGGCAACGTAGTCTCCGTTGGCGGGCTTCTCAACTGAGCCAGTCTTGCCGCCGAGCCTTACCTGGGGGATCTTGAGGGATCTTCCGGTTCCGTTCGGGTGGTCGAACACCTGTTCGCTGACAGCAAGGACAGTCTTGCAGGTCTCGGGCGTGAGAAGATCGGCTTGAATCTGAGGCTGAAGCCTCTGCCCGCCGATCGATTCGATCAGCCGGGGCTTCATCATCACACCTTCCGTGCAGAGGGTGCCGAAGAGTGCGGCGGTCTGTACGGGTGTCATCGTGATTGTCTGTCCCCAGCCGAGAACCATGAGGTCTCGGAGATTCGTGTGGACCGAGTCAGGGATCCAGCCATTGGCTTCCTGAGCAGCTCCGATTTTCGGACGGTTCAGGACACCGGCAGCCTCGTAAAACCCGGCAAGCAGCTCAGAACCGATGCTTTCGGCCCAGAGAGAGGCCGAAACATTGCAGCTTCGGGCGATCGCAGTGGTGACGTCGGTATCGCCGAAGTACTTGGCCTTGTGGTTCCTAATCTGAGTGCGGAATGACTCCGGACGACGGAGCGGGCCGTCGATCTGGTGCCGCTCGTCCATGGTGACTGCGCCTGAGTCAAGTCCGATCGCCAGGGTCATCAGCTTGATCATGGAACCGGGCTCGAGGCGGCCCTGGTGGGAGATGTTGAAGAAGTCGTCGTTCGGCTTGATTGCATGCGGATCGAAGGTCGGCCAGTTCGCCATCGCCTTGAGTGCTCCGGTTTCGACTTCGTAAACAATCGCCGAGCCCATCAATGCGCCGTTCGATTCGACGGCCTTCTTGACGGCGAAGAGCGCCCTGCGCTGCAGCTCAGTGTCGATAGTGAGAGAGAGCGAGCGCTCCTCAGAGATCAGAATCTGTTCGCGAACGTCATCAGTGAGACCTGTGAGCTCAAAATCATCTGGGAGGTCGCCGCCTGAGAGGTAGGCACCCAAGCCCTCCTCAACTCCGCCGGACGCCTGAATCTGTTTGCCTGAACCAGATATCCGCCCGATCACGCCTGAGGCTGTGTCGCGGAGGGGGTAAGAACGGCGGTCACGTGGAATAACCTCCATGCCGTCAGCCTCCCATTTCCGCTGAACCGCTTTGAGGTCATCCTGCTGGACAGAATCGAGGCCCAACCGCCAGATGCGGCGGCGACGGGGCTCAGAAAGGGCGGCGGTGCGCAGCTCTGGTTCAGGAATTCCAGAAGCTGCGGACAGCGCCATCAAGAAAGCCGGAGAATTCGGCACACGTGACCGATTCAGCGCCAGGTCGTAGACAGTCTCCGTGCGGGCGATGACGGCACTGTCTGACGAATAGATGGGCGCTCGATTTGCGAGAATTGCAGGACCTGCCGTAGGAGCGGGTGCCGGCGGTGGGGGCTTGCCCCACGCCATCGCTTGGCCCTGACTAACACCGGCACCCACAAAAAGGGATGCCGTGATAACAATGAGTGTTACGAGTCGGTTCTTATCACTCGTCCTCGACATCAAACAGGGCCTCAGCGGCGAATACCTCCGCAGTGGGTGTAAACGAGCTCATAGCGCCCTCTACAGCCTGTACAGAAGCAAATGTTTGGACGTGCAGTGCCGAAGCATCGATTCGCTTGGCGGCGAAAGCCGCTCGCGTCTTCATCTCACTGCCCTCGGCCTTGGCCTGAGCAAGCGCCGTGTGGCCGAGCAGGTTTGAAACACCGCTCACACTCCAGACCACAAGGCAGAGAGTGCCTGCGATGATCCATCCACCACTTCTGGTCAATGTTGTGCGGGAGGCCTTCCGTGGCCGCCCTGTTTTTGTTGTTGTTCTCATCCGTGAGTTCTCCAATCAAAGTTATGCTGCTCTGCGCAGAGCTCTCAGCTTTGCGCTGCGGCTCCGCGGGTTGCGGATTATCTCGGCCTCCGAAGGGCCGATCGGTTTTCGCGTCAGGTCTTCAAAGCCCTCATCTTTGGCGAGTCCCCTCATAGCCCTCTTGGCCATTCGGTCCTCACCAGAGTGATAAGAGAGCACGGCAAGCACGCCGCCCTTCGACAGGCAGAGCCCTGCTTCCCTGATCGCATCCTCCAGGCCGTCAATCTCACCGTTCACAGCAATGCGGATCGCCTGGAATGTCCGCGTTGCCGGGTGAATTCGTTTTTCGCGCTTAGCAGCCGGTACTGCAGCCATCACGCAGTCCACGAGGTCGCTCGTCTTTTTGAGCGGCGTTGTCTTTCGCCGATCAACGATTACCTCTGCAATCTTCTTGGCCCATCTTTCATCGCCAAGATCCCAAAGAATCTGCTCAATCTCTCGTGCTGACGCCCTATTAAGAAGTGCAGCAGCTGGCTCACCAGCCGATTTGTCCATGCGCATATCGAGCGGTCCGTCGCTCTTGATGCTAAAACCACGTTCCGCGTCGTCCAGATGCACGCTGCTCAGACCGAGGTCGAGCAGGATGCCATCGGCGCCTTCTGGTCTTCCGAGTTCGCTGCAGTCCTGCCGGAAAAAAATGGGCAGAGCGCGGTAATCCGAATGGTGAAGCCTGATCTCAATGCCCTCAAGATCTGTCTTCAGCCGCGCCTCTGCCCGATCCAACATGCAGCAGTCCCAGTCAAATCCAACAAGCAGGCCGCCTGGGGCGATCCGCTTTCCCATTTCAATAGAGTGCCCCGCGAGTCCGAGCGTGCCGTCAACGGCAGTGCCGCCTGGCTTCAACGGAAGCATCTCCAAAATCTCATCGAGCATCACAGGATCGTGGGTCAGCTCTTTTGTCATTCGCCGCCGTCCTTGATGCTGTCCATCATTTCGTCGTACGACCACCGGTAGAGCTCAGAGCGAGTCTCTCCGTGCTGGGACATGAATTCGTCGAACTTGGCCTTGCGGTCCTTGTTCCAGATCTCAACTTTGTCGAGCGCACCTACTACGAGCACCTCTGAGTTGAGTTCGATGCCGGAGGCTTCTCGAAGCGACTTGGGGATCACGACGCGGCCAGGCCGGTCAAATTTGAGGTTCTTGGCCATGTTGCCGCCGAACATGCGGGCGAACTGTGCTCGGCCTTCGCTCAGGATATTTGCGCGTGTGAACTGCCGACCGATCTCGTTCAGCTTCCAAATGGGGTAGACGGCGATACAGCTCGACGGGTCGTGAACCATTACAAAGTTCTCGCCCAGCAGCTGCCGCTTCTCTTTGCAGATCAGGATTCGGCCTTTTTCGTCGACCCCAGCCTCTTCTGTTCCAGAGAAGAATGCATCGAACGGTGATTCGCTCGGTATATGCACTTCATCCCACCCAAACCTTTCTGGAAAATTAAGGCCGATCGCCGTCCATGGCGTTCGGCCTCAATAGTTCGTCCGGATCTCTCCGGCGATTGAGGAGACTGGCCGTCCTTGGCTCGTCGCCTCTATCTGATTGGGATCATGCACCACAGGAAGCTGGTTTGACCACCTGAAACTGCATTTATTGACACTAACCACCCACTAATATGTGGACAGATGACACTGTGTCTACTAGTTAAGGGCTTGAATGCTTGTTTCCGTCTAGGTGCCGGTAGGACCAGGAGTGGGACCAGTCACCCACTCGGCCGCCACAAGGGGCTGTTAAAAGAGAGACGGGATCCGCTGGCGGACCCCGTCGGGATGGCTGATGGAGAATGAGTTCGCTTCCTTGCGCACACGCCCTGAGGACGCGGTTCATCTCTACAGTGGTTATTCCCCGCTGATTGAGACAGGGAGACTGGCAGGAATACCGGAGTCAGCTTGACATCCGGTATTCCTGCGAGGGCTTAGAAGCCTCGTCGTGACAGCTGGTAGCCGACTTCGAGGATCTGCCCGCATTTGCAGAAGTCGTGATCGTCTTCCGCGAAGTATCCGCCAACAGCGGGATGGGCTGTCGTTCTGCCAAGCGCAACGCGAGGCATCAGGTCATCAGCACAGGCCAGGTTATAGGCGATAACCGCCATGTTGGTCGACATCTGCCGGATGTTCTTTTCAGGCACCTCAGACGGCTTGTCGTTCTGCGTGTGCCAGACGTGCCTGTAAGAGAGGCTGCCGCCCTTATTGAGGAAGAAGCCAGGAACGCCCTTATTAACAAAGGAGCCGTGGTCGCTTCCACCGCGCGAGAGCCGCTTGACTTCGTGTGGCTTTACTGGCATGTCGTCGAACGCGTTCGCCATCGGCTTGAGGGCCTCTGAAAGCATCGGCATCATCTCTGGGAGGCCGCCGACTCCTGACTGCCAGTTTTGACCGCTGTCTTCGACGAAGATTGCGGAGATGTTGTCGAGTTCGTCCTTGTGGGCCTCGACGTAAGCGCGGCTTCCGAGCAGACCCTGCTCTTCGCCAGACCAGAGGATGAACCGAATGGTCCGTTTCGGCTCTGCACCGACGGCTTTGAGGATGCGGGCTGCTTCGATCGTTGAGGAAGAGCCGGTACCGTTGTCGGATGCACCAGTGGAACCGGGGCCGTTCCACGAGTCGAAGTGGCCACTGATAATCACGACCTCTTCAGGCTTCTCGGTGCCCACGATTTCGGCGATGACGTTCGACTGCGGCATCTCGCGGTAGGTGAAGATGTGCTCGATGTCGACTTCAACCTGCGGGTCCCGGCCCTTCTTCATGTTGTATTCGATCATCTCGTAGTCCGACTTGCGGACGACGAGCAGCGGAGTTTTGGGGCGGGTCTCTTCTGTGTAGTCATTCCAGGTTCCGTGGGTCCAGACGAGTTCACCGCTCGACTTATAGATGCGGCCAGCGATGCCTGCATCGTCAAGCGCTTTGTCAACTGCTGTTAGCTTTTGAAGTTTTGGGCCCCGCATCCCCATTTCGCCGGGCATGAGGATCCAGGAGCCTTTGTAAGCCTTGGCGTCTGCCTTGACGGCTTTGACTGACTTGGGCAGAGGGTAGGTGCTGCCAGTGACCGGTCCGTCAGTTCCGACCGTCCAGCAGGGCGTTGTGAACTGGAACGGGTAGTCGTAGGGTCCAACGATGCCGGCTGACTGCCGCTCGCCTCTGTCGAATCCAATCGGGACGGTTCCCCACTGTTCAAGCGTGGCGTTGTCGAGGCCGTTGCTCTTGAACTTATTGACGGCCCAATCAAAGCCGCGCTCAAGTGCGAGGGAGCCGGTGACTCGGGCTCCGATCTTCTCTGAAAGCTCGATCAGCGTGGCCTTGGCCTGGTTGTTGTTTTTGCCTTCCTCAAGGATGTTGGCGATGGTCTGGGGATCGCCCTATACGGCTGCTCCACAGGCCAAAAGGACTGCTGAAATGACCGCAGCCGAGGCGACGCAAAGTCGTCGGTACTTCATAGATGGCTCTATTATGCTGATCAGACGCAAGATATGCCACAGTTTGGGAGGATCATCATGATCGGACTGTTCACCGCGCTCCTCCTAAATAGCAATCCCGTGCCTGCCCTGCAGAGCGGGGAGATCGAGCTGGTGATCAGCGAAATCGATGGGCTTCGGTACGAGGAGTACTCGAAGGTGATCGATGGTAAGCGGGTGATCATTTTGGTGCCGAGTGCGCATCCGAATGGCCTGAATACAATTGGCCGAGCGACGACTGAAGGCCGCGAGGTCGCCCAGTTCGAGTTCACTCAGTTCGATGTCACTGATTCAGGCATCAAGCTTTCTGGAAGGTGGCAAGACTGGCATGTGCACCGCGCGATCTCTGCCCTTGATGCCAGCCGATTTCAGATTACTGACAGCCTCAATTGGGCTGGAGACACGGAGCCGCGGCTCGCTCAAGCCATCAGCAGCTATAAATTTGCCCTGATTGAAGACGGCAATCCGGCAGATATCACTGGGACGCGCTCTCCTTGGCCATTACTGGAACAGCTAAACGACCACTATTTTCGTGCACCATTCGCGTTCAGTAAAACGGACTCGGCCAGCGTAACGTTGCTGCCAGATTTTGCCTTCAATTCCCGGCGGCGGCCGATGCCGTCAGTGATTCAGTTCCTGGAAAACGGCGCTTGGTGTTATCTAGGCATGGGTGCCGTCAGTCATGCAAAGGACGAACTCAATTCTCAAACTCGGGGCCCCGCAATGGCCATACCTTCGAATCTAGAGTGGCGATATGAGCTCGACTTTAGTATGAGGTCGCCAATCGAGGTCTCCCGCAAAATGTGGGAGGATCGCCCCGAACGCGTTGCCCGGACGGCGCTCCCGCAGACCGTGCCCTTCTACTTCCACACCAAGCCAGTCTACGAAATGCGCCCACCACTTGGCTCGCCAGAAGAGCATGAGGGCTACAAAGCGATGTGGGAATCTGAGATGAACGGGCTAAGGGTGGGTGCCCCAGCATATCCACCTGAAGTCAAATTCCACGGGCCCACAAATCTGCTGCGAGCTGCGTATGGAATGCGGGCTTGGGGTGCCGAACTCAAGCAGACTCCGTGGCTTGAAGCATCCGAGAGATGGCTCAACCTGATCCTCAGTGCTCCCGGGGTCAATAAGAAGCTCCCGGTGTCGTATGATCGAGCAAAGAGAGAGTGGACGTTCTCAATAGCAGCCCGCCGGGCATCTGATCCGCAAAGTGAAGCAGCGCTCTGGCTTCTCCGCTGCGTGAGAGATCTCCCAGAATGGAGCGGCTCTGCCAAGGCACGCCAACTCGTCGATCAATCCGCACGCAGCAAAACCAGTCGAAGCAGCCGTCAATATCACTCACATGCGTCAATTCTCTTTTTGCAGGAATACGCTGAGATGGACGGCGGAGACCCGAATATCAAGGCTCAGGCAGCCAGCGAAGCGGCTAAGTTCATCAATGAGAATGCAGGAGAATTCAATTGGCGCGAGGTTGAATATGCCCTTCCTTTGGCCAAGTCTCACCCATCAATTTCCTGGGAAATGACCGAGATGCAGCTCCTGGATCAAGCAATCTGGGATATGCCGCACAGACCGACTGTTCCTACACTTGGCGCGCTAGGACGCATCGAGATTCTCTCCCAACACTCCTCTCAAGACGCACTTAATATAATGGAGATCGGCCGGATCCTCGATGACAAGGTCATCTTTGAGCGCGGCGCGGCCGCGCTCCGGGCAAGCATCGCGCTCCTCGGCTACACCACCGCCCTCCCCAACGGCATCCGGCACCCGAAGACCGTTGACACGTTTTGGATGAGCGGAGGGTTTGGCGCGAACGGCAAGGACAATTTCAGCCCGATGGTCGGCTTTGCGGAAGGCGCTGGGCAGCTGATGACCAGCCTCTGGCTTTCGGAGAGCCGATATGGCGGCATGTTCGAAGGTAGATCCGGCTGGAAGGTCGGGATTGACGGCGTTTATGTCGGTGAAGATGGCGAGCCTTACAGCAGTCTGGCGTTCAACCCAGTCCCGTACTTCGGGCATCACCCAGTGACAGAGCGGTCTGACAGAAAGCCGGATGTCGTCCACGATGGTCCGCGTCTGGAGATCGGGATTCGCACCGTTGTGCCCGTCCTCCGAGATGGCGTTCCGAGCTTAGCTGCCGTCCCTGGCGGTGTTTTGGAAATTGATCCCGAGACCCTCAGCGGTTCATTCACGCTGAGTGCTGACGGCACAGAGCTGACAACGCAGCTCGGGCCGCAGGGGTTTGAAGTCGCCGTTGATCCAGATGCTATCGCTGCTGGCCCTGTCTCGTTCTCTGGCAAGGCAGGGGAGAAAGCGCTCAGCTTCGGCCCGTTCGACGTGTTCGTAGACCCCCCGCTCAGCCCAACCGCCATGGCGCCGCGTGGCTGGATCAGGACGGGAGATCTCGCAGACTGCAACTACCCTTCCCTCTCATCGGGAACCGATAAGTTGGTGAGCACGGGCGATCTTGGATTCGGCGGCCTTCATCCGGAGCCGATCGGCGAAGTGAGGACACCTCCCTTCCTGATTTGGCGCGATACGCTTTCATTCAGCTGGCGTGGTGGAGCGGGCTGCTATATCGAACTGACCGACGCCCGCACGGACCAGATGCTGCTGCGCACGCACGGCACACCAAGCGAGTTCCAGCAGGAAGAGTGGGACCTTAAACAGTTCCGAGGGGCAAGAGCCGTTCTGCGGCTCATTGACCCCTCGAAGAGTGCGTCCGTCTCGGCCATCAAGTTGAAGATGGCCGGCTAACCCCCTTTCCTCCTAGCTTTGTAGGAGGCAAGGGGGTTGGGGGATGGAGGTTTCTGAGCCAGGCTGGTGGCAGGCGCAGAGACCGCTCCCTTCGGTCGCAGCCCCCTCTCTTAATCTCCCCCGCCCCAAGCGGGGGAGAGGCCAGAAAGGAACCTCTTCACCTCTCAAATGAGGAGGGGAGGGGATTAGATTGGCAGCCTCTTCCTCCTAGCTTGGTAGGAGGAAGGGGGTTGGGGGATGGAGGTTTCTGAGCCAGGCTGGTGGCAGGCGCAGAGACCGCTCCCTCCGGTCGCAGCCCCTTGTCTTAATCTCCCCCGCCCCAAGCGGGGGAGAAGCCAGAAAGGAACCTCCCCTCCTATTAGACGAGGAGGAGAGGGGACCCAATCCAGTTTGAGGAATGGAGGAGTTGCTCTAGCTGATTGCCTGACTTAGGTCGGCGATCAGGTCATCGACGTTTTCAATGCCGACCGACAACCGGATGAAGTCAGGCGTGACACCTGACGTGCCCTGCTCTTCCTCGCTCAGCTGTTGGTGAGTCGTGGATGCAGGGTGAATCACGAGTGACTTGGCGTCGCCGACATTAGCCAGCAGCGAGAAAAGCTCCATCTTGTCGATGGCCGCAAGGGCGCCATCATAGCCAGTCTTGAGTCCAAAACCTACGATGGCTCCGTAGTTGCCGCCGTCGTGGTACTCAGCAGCTCGTCCATGGTCCGCATGTGATGCGAGCCCTGGATAGCAGACCCAACTAACGTTTGGATGAGCCTCCAGCCATTTAGCGATCTTCAATCCATTTGAGCTGTGGCGCTCCATGCGCAGGTGCAGAGTCTCGACGCCCTGCAGGATGGTAAAGGCATTGAACGGTGACATGCAGCCACCCATATCGCGCAGCATCTGAACCTTGAGCTTGATGCCAAATGCAACGTTGCCCATCCCGGGGAAGTCGCCGAAGACCTCCCAGAATCTGAGCCCGTGATAGCTGGCATCGGGCTCCGTCATGTTTGCAAACCTGCCAGATCCCCAGTCGAAATTTCCGCCATCTACAGCAGCACCGCCAATGGCAGTGCCGTGTCCGCTCATGAACTTTGTGAGCG
>JALGYA010000299.1 GCA_029824475.1 Fimbriimonadia bacterium
AGAGTCCAAGCGGGTGAAGTCATCAGCCTCCCGGAAGACGCAATCCACAACATCGAGAATCCGACCGAGAGCGTGAGTGCATCCCTGCACATCTACGGCGGAGACTTCGGAGCCCTCATGGATGAGCGCAGTCTTTGGAGCACCGAGGAACACAAGGAGAAGGTCTTCAGCTTTCCTGCACTCCTGGAAGAGTCCGTCAAGGCAATGCAACACGACGGCAACACGACAGGCCTCAAAGAACTAGCAAAGGCCATTCCTGCTGCAAAGCCCTTGGTCGGCGACGCGCTTGCTTGTGACTAGGAGGTGAGACTCTATCGATCAGGGCGCGGAGAGCACAGCGGATCAGTCAGCGCGGGACGACTCTCTGTCTACGACTGACGATGGCAATCTCTTCTGTTTTGCGTCCCTGACACTCGCGGGCGTAATTGCGATCATCTCAGTCACCAGTAGTGATGCGCCCCCGGAGATAAACGAGGATGTCTTCGCGGCCTCCCCCACGCAGCCTCGGAAGACCGTGCGAAAGGGTCGTAGCCAGGCCAAGCCACGAGTGCCTTCTGATCCCTATGTCGCGAGTCCTGCGGAAGCTGCATCAGGTCCCAGTGCTCATCAGACCGATCCGCCTTCCTACGAACCGAACTACGATTCGCCTGACTTTGCAGCGCTCGAATAGCGACGCCCGCAATCTGAGTTAGTTCGGCTTCGTCACAGCATTACCGGTGATGGGCCTCGGCTCAGCACGGTCCTACTCCCTGCCTCGTAGCGCCCACGCAGATTTCATTTCAACATATGGGAGGAGGTTTTGAGATGGCGCAACGCTCATTGTTGGAGTCACAGCCTCCTTGATAGTAGGGGTCGCATCCGCAATGGCGGAAAGGAAGAAATCTATCCGTTGAGCGAGTGCCGCTGGAGCAATCTGCGGGCAGCCATGTCCCTGGTTGAGGCAACCAGGCGTGGGATCCACGTTTGACAGACCGACCGGCACGAACTGCTGGAAGACCCCTGTAGTCTCGGCGTTGATGTTACCCGTGACTGGCCCAATAACTTCCTCTAGAAAGGGCACGACCAACTGGGTTGGTGCCAACAAGGGAATACCAAAAGCGTCTGCAACCGGCTGCGTCGACCATTCTGGGACGAGACTGTCTGCTAGCCCTTCAGTCATCAGGACGCTGGCACGACGGTCGCCTCCAGAAAGCTCGTGAGGTTCCGCGTAGAGAAATCGAGCGTGGTTGCCCGGATCTTGGAAGTCTAGGGAAATCTGCGATATGGCAATGAGAACGTGAAGGGCCGTGCGATCGATCTCTGGATAGAGTTCGACGATGAGTTGGTAGATCGTCTCGAATTGATGGAGGTTGATGCCAGACATGTTGCCGCCGCCCACCGTTAGCGCCGCCGCGCGAATTTGCGGAGCATACGCAAGCAGGCCAGTTCCATGGAGGGATCCCTTGCTGATTCCCAGGTAGGTCAAGGGCGCGCTTAGATCGAGTTCGGGATTGCCATCAGGGTTTCCGATAGGCAGAACGTCCAACGTAGCGAGCTCCGGCAATAGCCGTAGGAACGCAACTTGTTCGGCAAAACCAAGAGCGTTGCCAGCATCGGGGTTTTTTCCTGTGGCCAGGATGTCAGCAAGGGACGCCTCGATATTGATTCCATCACCGGTTCGATTGGCAAAGTCGGTGAATCCGATGGTGGCAAAATCGCGACTCCCACCAGCCAGCCCAACGGCCGCGCGTCCCACCTCGGCTGGAGCACTGCCCGGGTTACCGTGTTGGTACATCGTCAGTGGCGTTGGAGTTGTCTCTGCGCTCCGTGGAATCGCGAGAGTAAAATCGTGGGTCTCAAATCCGGTGCTCATGGGGAGGCCATTGGCATCGCGTGTGAGGAAGTTCCCGGTATTCCAGATAGGCGCCTCCCAGGCGCCCTTCACAATGACGGCAACACTGCCGCCGGTGACGGTGGACACGTCGGTGATGGACCAGGTGGGTACGGCCATCGCCTGGGTCTGTTCATAGATGGATAGCGCATCGTCTGCCACGCCGTCCATAGAGCGAATCGAGATGCGTGTCACCAGTGCGATGTCATCGCCCCGCACAGGCGGACTCACCGATGTCGCAAGCGTTTCGAGGACGGGAGCAAGCACATCTACAACGGTCCCCTGGGCGGCTGTTTCTGTTGGTGTCAGGCCAAGGCCTACTTGCATGAAGGCTGAAGGTGCCAACGTCCGTGAACGATCGACGTACGCCCGGTTTGTTATGACGAATGCGTACTGACCACCTGCTTTCAAGTGTTGGCCTGGATGAACCATGAGTTGCTGACGAGAATCAGCCCCGGACGGATCGACATGTACAGCGGCATATAAGGGAACGCGTGCGCCTAGCGAGGAACTGCTTGGATCGACGTCCACGATGAACATCGTCGCCAGCGGATCGGTAGATTGCGAAGGCGTTGTAGGAATCGATCCCATATCGACGGGCTGCTCGAGCTCGACGATCATGGTGCTCAGCGGTGAGAAACCGTCCGGGCCCTCGGTGGAGCGAACAGCGTCAAAGAAGGCCGCTGTGTCAGAATTTCCTACGAATGCTGGGAACTCGATTCGAATACCGGTTGTTGTATCTGCGGGCACGGCCCAAACATCATCAGGATAAGGGGCGATCAGACTCGAATCATCACGGTCGTAAGGCAGCGCGACAGGATCGCTGGTGCTTACAATGCCGAAGTCTAGCGTCTGTTTTCCCGCATCAGAGCGCCAGGAAAGTCTGCAGAGCTCACCCGCGGCGAATGGTTGCCG
>JALGYA010000083.1 GCA_029824475.1 Fimbriimonadia bacterium
TAGCCTGAAGTGGAGCTGGCTGAACTCCTGCTCAAAATCCCCGATCGTGAGGATCGCGTTGCGCGCGTTCACTTCATAGGTTGGAATGCGAAGCTGAAGGTCGGCGGCCTTGATCTCGATATCGCGGTACCGGAGGATGACACTCTGATCCTCTCCCGTAGCCTCGATGATCTTGTCCTGCATGCTGTAGACCAGGGAGGTCTTTGCTGTGAGCTCAATAAACTCTTTGGCTGAGTCGAGGACGCTGCGGTCACTGACAAACTCAACTTCAAACAGGCCAGATGCCCCGTACTGAAGCGAGGTCGCCCTGACCTTGGCAATTCCTGGGATGCTTGGGGCAATGAGAACCGCATGGGCATAGCCATTTTCGGTCTCCACAGCCACTTCGCGAAACTCACCCAGTGTTGTATTGAAGATGACTCGCGTGCCGTTCGGAACGAGTGTTCCACTCGCATCGCGGAAAATGGCAGTGACGCTGATCCGGCTGCGGCCGTCAGCGGCGCCCATTGCGGGGAAGGCAGAGAGCTGTAGGGTTCCGTTCTGAGCGACTGCGAGGCCAGACAGAGCTGCGGCCATCAAGACAGCAGCGAATCGTCTGACGGTATGCCGCACCGGAGCGAATCTCCTACTCATTCCAAAATAGAGACGGCTGCCGATCCCTTGATGGGTCGGCAGCCGTACAAGATCATTCTTACCGAATGACGTTTACAGGGACGATCTTCCGGACTCGCTCACCGTTCGAGGATTCCGCAAGGATCTCGACTCGATAGACGCCCGGTGCGACCGCACGGTTTGCACTGTCTCGAAGCAGCCAAGTGATGCTGTTCTCACCAGCGTTGTCTGCCCGGCCACGTGTGACCGTGTAGATCTCTCTGCCTGTGGCGGAGAGGATGCGAACACTGACTGTTGCATCTGCTGAGAGTGCGTAGTTGACTGTGACAGGAGCGTTCTTGTCTCGGCCTGGCCGTGAGACAACCACGTTGCCAATCATCGGTCGGACTGATCCGCCAACTTCCATCTTGACCGTCAGCTCTCGTGAGCCAGGTTCAGCCAGTCTGAAGGTGTAGCCGGAGGAAGCGCGCATATCCTTGGAGATGCCAGCAGCTTCGTCTACAACTTTCAAGCGGATGTTCTTGGGAACGCTGACCAGATTTGGCCAAGTCACCGTGACATCGCCAGCCTCATCGGAGGCGACCATGACTTTCCACTCGTTGCGTGACTGTCGGTCACTGAATGACTGAGCCATCCGGTTCAGTTCACCAGCGTACTGGTCCATCACAGCGATTTCGACGGTCTGTCCCATGCCTCGGGGAGCCTTCGGCATGTTCAGAGCTTCAGCCTGCTTTCGATCAGCAGCCACTCCAACATAGGCGCCGGAATCGAGGCCAGTCGTTGTTCGTGCTGCAAGCTGCAGTCTCCACTGCTTGCTCGTCTGCGTCCATGGATCCTGAGCGCCTCTGCCGGAACCCGGCAGGTTTGCCTGATAGAGGACTGGCCAGCTGATGTGGATCGGCTGGTAGTTCAGAACGAACACCCAGTAGCCCTTGTGCGGCTCCAGAATGATGTTTTGGCCTGTCTGGTACTTATATGCTCCAGAGTTGGCGACATCATGATCACGATCCCAGTCGACAAGAGCGGGAGCAACGTAGCCGCTGGTGACCAGCTCAGACCAAGCCTGTGCTTCCTGTGAAGCACCTTCGACAACTGCCACAAGGTGGCTGAGGGGAAGCGGGTAGTTGTACGGATTTGCAATCAGGTTCCAGCCACGCTTGACTGTTGTGAGCATGCCACCAGTGTTTGCGTCGCTCGCTTGAGAAGCACCGTTCAGGTCGAGAATGCCGAGATCAGCATTCGGAACGAACCAGTAGCCAACACCTCTTTTGGGTGAAGCGACCGGCTTGTAGTCGAGGTTGATCGCATCCCACTCAAACGCTGTGTAGTCTGCGCCGAGGCTCAGACCGGTGATTGCGTCGAGGGATGTGGTCTGGAAGTCATAAGGGAAGCCAACCATGCTGGCGCCTTTGCCAAGCCGCATTCGCGGAGTGGAGGCGATGGTGATGGTTGTTGTTACATCCTTAGTCAGGTACGGCTCGTTGGTGTCTGAGGAGATAGCGCTTGTTCGAACGTTGACTCCAAGATCACCAAAGGTCGTGCCGTCTGATTCAACCACCCAGTCGATGAACTGGAGGTTGTTTGGCGTGACATTGTAAATCTCCTTCGAGGCAGATTCGCCATCAACCAGACTCAGGCCCGCAGGAAGAGTAATTGTGGCTCGCACTGTCGGAAGAGTGACTTCTTTGCTTGCGTCGTTGTACCAGTTGTCGATCCAAGCCCTGATTCGCATCGGGTTTGGTGTCAAACCGTTCTGAGCACTTGGCAGGGCCGCAACGACCTGAGGTGCATCAAGTACGAGCGCATACGGCTGGGCGTAGTCTCCAACGCTCCACGGCGCTCTGATGTACTGGACGAGCTCTCGTGTGCCGCCAGGAACAACACCTGAGACTGGGAATCGCTGAACGATAGCTGTCTCGTCCATTGAAATCTCAACTTCATCAGCCTGGCCTGTCGGGTCGAAGGGCAGCGTCAGAGCTGTTCGGTTATCCCTGATCGTGAAGAAGTGTTCTGCAAAGAGAATGAGGTCTGACCGAGCGGCATCTTCAACGCCTGGAGCTGATCCGGTGAGGAATCGCATCCCAACGTAATCTGTTTGGCCGAACGTGACATCAAAGTGCGGCGGGAAGAGGGCGTCCTCTTCGTCCCATTTTCTGTAATGGCGGAAAGGCTTGACGCCGGGCACAGTGACCAGGCCATTAAATCCGTCCGAAGATGGCACCACCTGCGTGGTGAGAGCACCAATGTAGGTATGGGCCTGGTTCGATTGCCGCTGAGAGTCCGTAATGAACGGGCTGCCAGTGCGCATCGCAGGCTGCGTAGCGAAGATCAGACCAGCGGTCAATGAATCCGCGGTTAGGTTGGTCATCTTCCACTCAAGTCGCACAGCATCGCCGATGACGAACGCGTCGAGAGCGACGTTGATATCGCCTTCATCCCAAATCGCCGTGATTCTTGGCTCGAAATCCGACGACCAGAAGTAGGAGAATCCTCCGTCGCCAAACAGGGTGGCTTCAGCTTCTGTGTTGCCATTCTTCAGAATTCTTGCAAAACAGAAGTCACCTACTGGATCGACCGGTGCGCCAAAAGTCAGCGCCAGGAGGTCGTCAAAAGTGGTTTGGATGCTGCCGACTGGTCCGATGTTGAAGGCGAATCGGCCCTCTGCATCGAAGGTGCGAGACGGTGAGAAGCAGGGGCCATCCTGGCCGCCGTACGTTACGTCTCCCGAACCGCCAATTGCGACCATTATAAGGTCGTTGCCGACTAAGTTGATCCCGTAGTCATCGCTGTACGGCGAATCATTTTCTGGGTCGATGCACTCGTAGTACCAGCCAGGCCCGAATTGTGCCTGGGCTGCTCCACCCATTACTGTCAGCGCCGCGACTCCGGCAAGGTGCTTCAATCTGATCATGCTGCTCATTCTCTGCTAATGCTTCTGCTTGTTGTCCCCAGGCTGTCCGGTCGTTCATACCGGACAGCCCGGGATGGGGACGCTTCTGCTTGTTTAGTTCACTCCCTCCGGCTGAGAGGGGGGAATGATGGACCGTCGGAATGTCCGGACCGTGCTCCAGACGAAACGCTTGCCGCTCTGGTCCATGATTGGGCCTGGTCGGTCTTCAACGTTTCGAGAGCCGATGCGCCAGTAGAGTCTCTGGGCGCCGGGGTAGAGCGATGGGACATCCACGACTGGAGTACCGATCTGAGTGCCGCCAGCAGCGGTCAGCTCAATGAACGGATCCAGGGAGATGGTCTCATCATCCGGGAATGCCGGGGAAGTCGAGATCTGCAGTACGTATTCCAGCTGAATGGCCGGATCCGGACCGCGGACTGAAAGGAACTGGAACGTGATCGGAGTCGTGATGATCTGATCATTATCCGGAGACTGGAGTGCCGACCGCGTGAGCGGAGTAGCCATGCCCTCTGCAACAACCTTGGTTGAAGCGAAGTAGCAGAAGTCTTCAGCGGCAAATGCACCGCCGCCAGTACCGCCTGTACCGCCTGTACCGCCAGTACCGCCTGTACCACCTGTACCACCCGTTCCGCCACCAGTGCCACCGGTGCCGCCGCCCGTGCCGCCGCCACCGCCGCCTTCACCCGGAAGGCTGGCTGCGTTGATGGCGTAGATCACCTGGACAGAGTAGAGATAACCCTGGCCGGAGATCAATCCAAGCGAGTCGCTGTTTGTGCTGTCGTCAAGATCTGGGCACTCATCTGTGTTCGTGCCTGCAACCATGTTGCTCCAAGGATTCCCATCGCTGGGAGCCTGGCTTCCGATCGCATCATCATAGGCTGAAGATGCGCCGGCTGGGGCTACTGCAACAGGGGAGGTCGCAACATCGCTGCGCCATACCTGCCATCGAACCGGGCCTTCCTGATTCCCTCTCAGGAATGCATCTCGTGTCCAGCTCACCTTTACGGCTGGCTGGCCAAGATAGTAGGTCGACTCAGCACGGATGTTTGAGGCGAGGTCTGTTCCACCAGCGCGGCCCTGACCAAGCAGGAGTCCGACGATGGCGAGAACCAATACGAGTGTCACGATGCCGGAATTGCTTCCAGTGGATCGTTGGCGAACCGGTCGAGGATCGCCCTTTGTATCAAAGCCCTTACGAAGAGCTGGAACCTGGAAAATAGGTCGAACTTTGTCGCCTGTGCGAACGCCCTTCCAACTCTGTGTTGGCTTGACGTAAGCGGAGTCCTCATCGACTTCGATGATTCGTCCTTTCGCAACAAGCTCCTTGCCGCGAACGATCAAGACTTCCATGCCCTTCTGCATGCCGTCGCGATTGCCCTTATCAATAAGAGCACGATCACTCAGCGTGTTAAGAACAGTCGATCTGGGAATGTTTCGTGTCTGGATAATCTGAACAGCCTTGTATGCTGCATCAGCGAAGGCTTCGCCAAGAAGCGCTTCAGTTGAAGCATCAGCTGATCGGAAGCCAGACTTTCCGCTCACGGCTGCGCCGTTTACGGTGATTCCTGCCGCCGCGTCTTTAACAAACACACGTACAGAAGCCTTGGCCTGCTTGAGCCCGTCCACATCTTCCACTCGGTAATCGACGATTTCGCCGGTTACGATGGTCGTTGCGTCGAGCTGCTGAGCCAGTCGACTCAGGTCAGTGGATGAATCCAGCGGGCTGTGAAGCCCGAGGTCGTCCATTGCCCGGTTGCCAGTCTCGGTCGGCAAAATGTCCATCTTGCCGATCCTGCCTAGTTCTGCCGCTACCGCCTGAGCTGCCGCTCCACCTGAATCGCCTCCTTTGCTGTCAACAAAGTCAACGACTGCCCAAGTGGGAAGCCTTTCAAGTTGTGCATTGGCAGGCGTAGCGCCTCCAAAAGCCAAGAGGGCCGTCAAAAAGCCGGCCAGAAGAGAAACTCCTCTTCTTTTGTTCCAAAATCCCGTTCGCATCACTGCAGCGCGTCCTCCACAATCTCGATCATCGGGTTGGTGTCCATCATTATTTCCAACGTAGACAAGCACCTCGCACCACGTGCGGGGCTACAACCGTTTGTCGAGCAGCGAGCGTATGATACCCGTCCACTGCTCCAGTTGTGCCGCTGGGATGCGTGAGTTGCCTTCAACCAGATTTCGTGACGAATTATACTCGCCAAGGTCCAGATCAGACCACTCCAGCATCAAATGCCAGCGTACTCGTGACCCTTTTGACGGAACCGCGGGGCGAATTGGTTCGGATGATCTCATCCGCGAATGCAGTTTTTATCCGAGTTGTGAGCTGCGACTTGATTATTGAGGCCGCCTGATCCTCGGATCTGAGACGGTCCGCAAGTCTCCGCTGCTGCTCTTCCGGGCCGCACGTCACTGCCCAGATTCGATCAAAATGCTGCTGAATGCAGGCCTCCAGGAGAAGGGGCACTTCGACAACCTTCGCCTTTGAAAGGAGTATCTCCTTGAGGATCTGCGGATGCATGATCTTATTCACTGCTCTGCGCAGGTCCGTGCTCTCCGCCATTTTTGTCAGCAGCTCGGTCCGATCAAGAGGCAGGCTGAAACCGCTGACTGCGGCGATTCTGTGCTGAACGGCCTCAATGTCAAATACCCGTTTTGCGGCCAAGTCGGCGCTGTCGGTCTCCACGCCCAAGTCTCCCAAGTATTCAAGGACCGTCGATTTCCCCTCAGCCACACCACCTGTCAGAGCGATCCTCATGCCATTCCTTCTTCTCTATTAATACACAACGGGCCTGCGGCAATGCCGCAGGCCCGTCGATTCAGCCCAACTCTGCGATCAGGATTCTGATTCGCTGGCAGCGGGCTCTTCAGTCTTAGGGGCTTCTGCCTTGGGGGCTTCTGCCTTAGGAGCTTCGGCTTCAGGTGCTTCAGCCTTGGGTGCTTCGGCCTTTGGAGCTTCTGCTTTAGGAGCCTTCTTCTTTGGCGCCTTTTCAGGAGCTGCTTCAGGCTTCGGAGCGTCGCCAAGGATGCCCTTGAGCATTCCGAGTCGTTCGCCGATGGTTGCGCCACCGGTTGGGACTCGCTGGCTGCCGCTCGTTGTATCGAAGTCAGCCTGGTCGTTGCGTCGCCGTCGACCGCCGCCGCCTTGTCCACCGCGTCGCCGAGCGCCGATGCCGCCAAGATCGTCGAATCGGTAACCGACCTGTCCAGCGCCTTCGCGGAGGCTGAGAACCATTCGGCGTTCATCCGGGCGAAGATCGATGATGGTCGGCTCGATCTCTTGTCCAATCTCAAGCTCGTCGCTCGGCTTCTTGATCCGCTGATCGCTGATCTCGCTGAGCGGAAGGAATGCTTCTGCCTGCTCGGGGAGCCGGATAAACACGCCGCTCTGAACCATTCGGCCAACAGTGACCTTCACCTTGGTTCCAGCTTTGTAGTTCTCTTTGATCATCTTCCACGGATCCGGGAGGACCTGTCGAAGACCGAGGCTGATTCGTCCGGAGTTCTCGTCGAGTCGAAGAATCATCACTTCGATCTCGTCGCCTTCCTTCAGAACCTCTTTCGGATGGTCGATGCGCATCCAGCTCATCTCAGAGATGTGCAGGAGGCCGTCGATTCCGCCGAGGTCGACAAATGCGCCGTAGTCGGTGAGTCTTCGAACTGTGCCGGGGAGCTTATCGCCGGGAGCGACCTTGGAGAAGAGATCCTTCTTCATGTCGTCCTTGCGCTCTGTCTCCGCCTGGCGGTTCGAAAGAACAACCTTGCGTCGCTCTCGGTCGATCTCAATGATCTTGACCGGGAGAGTCTCGCCAACAAACTTCTCGATGTTCCGGATGCGTCCGCCGCCAACGTGGGAGGCAGGAACGAATCCTCGGACTCCGATGTCGACTACGAGGCCACCCTTGACTCGGTCTACGACCTGAGCCTGGAACAACTCGCCTTCTTCAAACGCTGCGAGGATCTTCTTCCATGCAACGTCAAAGTCAGCTCGTCGCTTTGAAACGATCGGGTTGCCTTCAGCGCCCTGTGTCTTGATGACAATGACTTCGAAGGTGTCGCCAGGGGCGACGACTCCGACAGCCGTATCAACGTTTGCGTCAGTCAGTTCCTTCAGCGGAACAACACCGTCAGACTTGCCGCCGATGTTGACGAATACCTTGTCCTTCTCGACCTGGATTACCGTAGCCTGGATTCTGTCGCCACGGTTGATTTTGCCCGAGCCTCCAGTCTCCTTGGTGTCGTCAGACCCCATGCTGGCCATGGCTTCTTCGAAGAGCTCCTGGTCGGTCTTTGAGCCGCTTTCGGCTGGTGCGTCTTGTGTCTTCTCTGCGCCGGCCTCAGCTTTGGGAGCCTCCTCTGCGGGTGCAGCCGGGGCGGGTGCCTCGGCCTCCACAGCAGGGGCCTCAGCTTCGACCGCCGGAGCAGCCTCCACTGGGGTTTCCACTACAGGAGCTGCGGCTTCGGGAGCTGCTGCTTCCGGAGCTGCCGCTTCTGCGGGCTCTTGACTGGGCGCGACGCCTTCATTCTGAGTCGCCGTTGCGGTCGCTTCGACCTTGGGCTCTTCCTGCCCTTCAACAGCGCTCTCAGGCGTCTTCTGTTCGTCAATCATTTTTAATTCCTGGGAATGTGCGGGCACTAGGTGCCGCGCCTTGCTATTGTAGCCTAACTTATTTCGTCTCGCCACCGTAATAGGGACGGATAGAGACTTCGGTGCCGGTCAACCTCCTTGCGGTAGGACTGACCTGACGGCCTAACAGTCGATTTGACCCTTACAACAGCCTCGGATCCAGGCTGTGCAGAAGGCCAGACTCCCGCCGCCACTCCGCCGAGAATTGCAGCTCCAAACGCGGGACCTTCGTCTGTCTCCAACATCTCGCAAGGACACTCCAGCACGTCCGCCAGGATCTGGATCCAAAGGGGGCTGCTCACTCCGCCTCCTGTGACCCTCACAACTGTCGGCCTCCGCCCACCCGTTAACAGGTCAAGCGATTCTGCCAGGCCAAAGCAGACGCCCTCGATCACCGATCGAGCCATGTGCCCTCGTGTGTGATAAGAAGCGAGACCCGCGAACGCTCCCCTCGCTTCCGGATCGACATAAGGGCACCGCTCCCCTGTTAAGTGAGGAAGAAACGTAAGCCCGTCGCAGCCGGGAGGCACAGCTGCAGCCTCTTCGTTCATCGCTTCCCAACCTGCGTTCTCGCCGTAGAGAATGTCTCTGGCCCATCGTACAGATCCGCCACAGCTCAGCATCACACCCATCCGGTGCCATCCGCCGGTGGCGTGGCAGAACGAATGGATCGCATCATGCTGAGTTTTTGGCGCATCAGCGCAAGCTTCGAAGACAACGCCGCTCGTGCCGAGGCTCACGCTGACTATTCCGGGGGAGACTGCACCTGTGCCAACGGCCGCGGCCGCCTGATCTCCTCCGCCGCCCGCTACGGGCACACCCTTATATAGACCCGCTATGTCTCCCGACTCGACAACTCTTGGGAGCAGGGCAGTATCTACATTGACTGCAGCCAGAACTTCCGGCGACCAGTCTCGTGTCGCCAAATCCAAACACCCGACTCCGGAGGCGTCAGAAACATCGGCAGCCTCTTCGCCGGTCAGCTTCATTCGGATGTAGTCTTTGGGCAGCAGCACACGGTGAAGTCGGGCGAAATTCTCCGGCTCGTTGTCGCGGAGCCAGAGGATTTTTGGCAGCTGGAATCCTGTGAGGGCCGGGTTGCCGGTAATCCGGCGCAGCTCTTCAGGCCCAACTGCCTCTTCGATTGCTTTGCACTGGTCTGCTGTGCGTTGGTCGCACCAAAGCAGTGCCGGCCTGATCGAGTCTCCGTTCTCATCAAGAAACACCGAACCGTGCATTTGACCGGTCAGGCCGATGCCGTCTGCCTTGTCGGCACCCAGCTCCTCAAGACACTCGATCGCTGCCTGCAGCCACTCTTCAGGGTTCTGCTCGGCCCAAGCTGGCTGGGGAATCTGCAGTGTGTGGGGCCGGGAGGACGTCGCGATCACCGCTCCGGTCTCGTCGATCATGAGGGCCTTGGTGCCGGAAGTGCCGACGTCAAGCCCGATAAGCCTTGCCATAGGCCCATTCTACTGGCCGATGTAGAATCGCGCCGCATGCGGGCAGTCATCGATGTCGGATCCAACTCAGTCCTTCTCCTTGTTCTGAGGAGAAATGGAGATGACTGGGAGACCGTGTTTGAGGACGCAGCGGTGACCGGCCTCGGCACCGGTGTCAAGAAGACAGGCGTTATTAAAGAAGAGTGCTCCGCCAGGACCCTCGCTGCTGTCAGAAGTTTCTGGTCAAAGGCTCTCGAATGCGGAAGCACAGAAATCCGCGCAGCTGGCACCATGGCATTTCGCATCGCTTCCAACGCTGCCGATGTCTTAGGCAAAGCTGCGGAGCAAGGCACTCCGATATCTGTGCTCTCGGGAGACGAGGAGGCGAAGCTCGGACTACAGGCTGTCCTCGACGACCCCCTTTTTGCTGAGCACGACCGCCTTACTGTCATCGACCCAGGCGGCCACTCTACTGAGATCGCATCAGCGGAGAGAGTGAATGGCTCTTGGAGTGAAGTGCTGCGAACCAGCCGCTCAATCGGCGCCTTTACGCTGCTCGACGGACCGTTCACCACCGAGTGCCCTGGATTCGCCGAGCGGCTCAGCGCGGTCAGCCTCATAGATGACGCCATCGGGTTTGAGTTTCTGCCTCACAAGTGTGGACACACGGTGTTGCTGGGTGCGGCCGGCACCAATCTCGTCACGATTCGCGAGAGAATTACGGACTGGGTCCCAGAAAAGGTCCACGGGGCAGAAATCGACTACGAAGAGGTCAGCAGATCCGTCGACTCGCTCTGCTCGATTACTCTGGAAGAACGAGCCAAACTCACCGGAATTGAACCTGGACGCGAGAAAACGCTGCACGCTTCCCTGCTCATTGTTGAGCGGTGTCTGCAGGCCGTTCACGCCCTGGGATGCACCGTCAGCATCAGGGGCTGGAGGCACGCATTCCTTCGAAAAACAGACTTTTTTTCGCTTCCATGAATTTTCCGTGAAAGATTTGGCCTTTTCAACGCTCTATGTATGTAGAGGGCAAATGTCGAAGGAGCCGGAAACCGGGAGCCCTTGGATCAAGCGGGCAGCTTTTGGGCTGGTCGCGGTTCTTTTGCTCTCGATCGGTTGGCTTGGAGGCAGCTCAGCGCAGCGGCCGTTCAGGTTTCAACTGAATCAATCGGGAGATGCACTTGAAGGGGAGAGGTTGATTCGAATCGAAGTGCTCGGTGGAGTTCGCTCCCCGGGCACTTTTGATCTTCCCCAAGGCTCACGAGTCTCTGATGCGATTGAGGCGGCCGGTGGCCTCATCCGTGGGGCCGAAGCCGACAGGCTCAATGACGCCGCTCACCTGATCGACGGAATTGCGCTCGAGATCCCCCTCGTTTCAGATCCCTCTTCAATGCTGGATGGCAGCCCCTACATCGTCGGGGCGTTCCCAGAAGCGGATGATGACGGCCGAGTCTTTATCGGCACAGTCTCTCTCAATCAAGCCACACGCAGCGAATTGGAGTCGATCAAAGGGATTGGACCGGTCATCGCTGGCCGCATCATCGCCTACCGCCAGGCACGTGGTGGATTCCGATCGATTGAGGA
>JALGYA010000300.1 GCA_029824475.1 Fimbriimonadia bacterium
TTGACAGTGTAGACGCCAGAGCCATTTGAGAAAGCGATCTTAGAGCCGTCGGGAGACCACTGCGGTTTTGTCGCCGGTCCAGAATAGACCTGCTGCGGGCCATCGACCGGGTCCACTATCCAGAGCCCCGCGTTGCTGCCGTAGACGATCTTATCGCCTGACGGAGCCCAACCGTAC
The DNA here is from genome assembly GCA_029824475.1 of Fimbriimonadia bacterium. Taxonomy (GTDB): domain Bacteria; phylum Armatimonadota; class Fimbriimonadia; order Fimbriimonadales; family Fimbriimonadaceae; genus JALGXY01. The sequence goes on from JALGYA010000300.1 coordinate 178, forward strand.
GTCCCTCCCCATGCTGTATAGAGCGCCGGCGTGCTCGGCTGCTGGACCAATCCAACGATGCTGCCGTCTCCGCCGATGGCTAACGAGGCCTTGAAGAGCGCTCTGTCCACCTTTGTGTCGCCGACCCACGTTTCACCGCTGAACGAGATCTCTGTGCCGCCAGGCACCCACCGAGCCGTGCTGGGCTCCAGCTTGATGTTGTCCGTGAGCTGGACTTTGGTCGCTGGGGTGTTGTTATCCCAGTAGTCCCAGTCATCACGGTAGGCAAAAACCTCTTTCCTCTTCGTTCCATCCGGATAGAACTCCTCAGAGATGTAATCGGTGCCAATAAACCAGCGGTTGCCGCCGTACAGCAAGTAGCTTGGCTGGATTCCAGTTCGCATCCCCATCCGAGTGATATTAGAGCCGTCTGCGTCCATCCGAGTCAGGTTGGTTTGGGTTGGGTTAGTCGCCCCGTTGGGCGGGCCGAAGTAGTAGATGGTGCCGCTTGGGGCATCACCGCCGCCTCCGCCTTTTCCTCCTCCGCCTCCACCATTGCCACCGCCGCCGCCCTTCTTCTGGGCATCAGCGATCGGTGAAGCTGCGAAGAGCACCAAGGCGGCAATCGCCGCAAGGATTGCTGTGCTTTGAGTTTTCAACATCTGTTTTCTCCTGTCTGATCTGCTGCCGACATGGGTCGGTCAAGACATCTCTGCTAGTTCAATCGCCAAACACAAAGAAACCCCGCGCGGGCGGGGTCTCAATTAGGATCTAGGCAGAACTAGTCGCCCGTTGGCGGGCGACTAGTTCTGGCTCAAGGTTGTCCCAGCAGATAGATCATCAGCTCAACCTCGGAGCGCAGCTCGTCCTTTTCCGGGCAGGAGATCATCCAATCAGGCGGCGAAGCGTATCCGTCGAGCTTTTCGAGAAGGCTCGCTAGCTTGTCGATAGCGCCTAGGTGGTCGCCATTGGCGAGCTTGTTCGCAGCGTCGATGATCTTGTTCGCCAGCGCGTTGCGGCGGCCTCTAGCCGCGTTGGCGTTTGGAGCGTCGATGCAGTCCAGCTCGAGAGCCAAAACAGCGATGGCGTCGTTTCTTAGCCTCTCCTCGATCCACGAGCCTGGGGCTCCCGGCGTCAGAGGCGTCGGATCCTCAGCGTCGGTGATCCCGTCGCCGTCTGTGTCCGGATTGTTGGGGTTCGTGCCCACTCCCACCTCCGTGCCATCGGACAGACCGTCGTCGTCCGAGTCGGCATCGAGCGGATCCGTCAGGGAGCTGTTGACCTCCGTGCCATCCAGCAAGCCGTCGGCATCGGTGTCCGGATTTTGCGAATCAGTGCCGAGAGCTCCCTCTTCCGCATCGGTGAGCCCATCCAAATCTGAGTCGTGGCCTGGCTTGCACTTGCCTGCTGTACCAGCGTCGTAGATATCCTGAATGTCCTCTGCACTGAGCGCCGCATGATAGATGCTCAACTCGTCGATGATGTTCGCGCCGGCGTAGTTGTATCTCCCGACTTGTGCTCCAATATGGAGCGGCAGGGTTGAGGGGTTCAGATCGATTACCGCTGTACCGCCTCTGAGCCCGCCAGGCTGAACGGCTCCGTCGATGTAGAACGTGGCGTTGGCCTGTCCATCCATTGCAACCACCGCGTAATGGTGCCAGGCTTTGTCACTCGGACCGGGCGTTCCCCGCCAGCCCCCGTTGAAGAAGAAATAGAACATGTAGCTATTCCTTGATCCATGGAGCCCTACGCCGTAGTTGGTCTGGCCAACTGTCCAATCTCCTCCCTTCTCGCAAACCAAGTCTATTCCGAAGCGTGTGCGCCGGACCCAGAATTCGATCGTGACGACATCGCTGATTCGGAGGTCCGGATTGTCCGGCACCTCGATGTAGTCGTTCGATCCGTCAAATGCGTAAGCCTGGCCGACATATCCGGGAACGAGGCTCGCGCCGTTAATCATCGCCCCGTCATGTCCGGCAAGCAGATCGACCGCCGTTCCAGGGCTGGACTCATCAGCGTCCCACCAGGCAACCATATTTGCGAGAGGGGCTGAACACTGGCCGGCTGCCTGAGGAGCGATCAGAATCGTAATCAACACGGCGACGGCTGTCGCAATGCTGGTTGTGTGCTGGAATCTAAACATCTTTCATCATCCTGGTCGACGTCTTTCCAAGGCAGTCAGTCAAGACATCGACACTCGTTCAATCGCCAGACAGAGTGAAACCCCGCGCAAGCGGGGTTTTCATTCGAAGAAGTTACAGTCGAATCGTGCTGCCGTTCTGGTCACCCACAATTCAAAGCGTCTATGATCTCCTGCGCAGCCGCGATGAGCACGCTTGCTTCTTCCACTGGTATCTGGATTCCACTCTGCGCAGCAACAAAGGCTATGAACGCCTCGAGCGTGTTAACGGCAGCCTCGTCGTTGTTCTTGTTGACGTCATCGAGGGCTTCCAGAGCCGCGTCAAGCTTGGCGTCTAGGCCGTTCTCAATCCCGTTGTGTAGGTTGAGGGCGATGACGTCATTGATCAGAGCATTGATTAGATCAACAGGATCGACTGGGATGAAGGCAATGCTGTTGATCCCCC
>JALGYA010000301.1 GCA_029824475.1 Fimbriimonadia bacterium
GTGTCGGCATGCAGATCATATCGAGACGATCAACTTGAGCCGATGTAGGGCCAGTTCCGGCAGCACCCGCGAAAAGGCCGAGAGTCCGGCCTGGGTCAGAGTCGGCTTTAGGCTCCACTTGGTCGAGCGTCCAATTTGGCCTTGTTCCCCGACGCTCGCCGCTCGCCGTCCAGGCAGGTGCCCGGGATTGAGCAATCTTTCCTCACGGCTGCAGTTCCGCAGCCAGATGTGAGGAGAAGATGCAATGCTGAACCATGCAATTATGTCCGCAGCCCCCCGCGGGCGTACTGGAAACCGCGACTGCAAGATCGGCCCGAAGAAGCCATTGAAAGCGAAAGAGGTCTGGGCCATCAGGTTCGATCTCCAGCATCGCGGGCTCATACGGGACCGGGCGCTTTTCGATATGGCGATCGACAGCAAGCTCCGGGGGTGCGATCTCGTGAAGCTGCGGATCAGCGACGTCCTGTCTGGCGCCGCAGTGCGAAGCCGCGCGATGGTGATACAGCAGAAGACCGGCAGGCCGGTCCAGTTCGAGATCACCGAGACAACCCGTGAAAGCACTCAGGCCTGGCTTGGGAAGCGTGGCGGCGATCTTAGTGGCTACTTGTTTCCGAGCCGGATTGGCCGCTGCGATCATCTGGGGACGCGACAGTACGCGCGTCTCGTGACCGAATGGGTGGAAGCAATTGGCCTCCGGCCAGAGGAATACGGGACGCACTCACTGCGGCGCACCAAGGCCTCGCTGATCTACCGGAGAACCGGCAATCTCCGCGCCGTGCAGATCCTGCTCGGCCATACGAAGATCGAGAGCACGGTGCGATATCTCGGGGTCGACATAGAGGATGCGCTCAATCTCGCCGAGGGCACTGACGTTTAGTTCGGCACCGCGTTAGCCGGCCGACGGGTGGGAGGGTGGTAGTGGCCAAGCGGTATTGTCGGCGAACGTCCGGTTTCGGGGCGATGATCCGTTGATCCAATGACTGGAATCGGAACGACTGATCTGATCGGACGTCATCGTCGCCGATGTCCGGTTCGGAGAACTCCGATCAAATGAGGGAAAGGCAAGGAAGGGCGCTACCGTCTGCGCTCTGACGCTCGTCAACGGGTTCGTGGTGACCGGCACGTCGGCTGCCGCCTCACCGGAGAACTTCGACGAGGCGATCGGCCCGGCGCATCGCGCGGTCGAACGCTCGCGAGCGCATCCGGGAGCTGGAGGGATAGCTTCTGCGCCAGCGCCCGCACGAGCACTAACACTAGAATTCGACCTGCTCGGAAACGCAGGGTCGAACCGGTCAGCGGGCGGTGTCGTTATAACACCAGCAGCAGCCACCTCGGGTTTAACCCTTTCACCTGGGTGCGGCTGCATAGAAGATCGGCAGATAGTTTTTTGCCAATTTTCTTACAATATCATCTTGATATTTTCTAAATATAGCGATAATCTGGACTTAGTTTTTGGGTGGTACTATTGCACCATTTCCAGGAATATATCTTTCCATCTAAGGAGATGATTCATGTCAACGAACACGGAAACAAAACACGAGCGATTCCTGAGGCTGGCAGAACGCCGCTTGAATCGCGCCAAAAAGGAGCTGCGTCTCATCGGGCAGCTCGCCTCGTCGAACTACGAGAACACCCCAAGAGAAGCCCAGGAGATCGTGCGGATCCTTGACGAAGGTGTCCGTAACATCGCCGGGATCTTCGGGGTCGAATATGCCTCCAGAATCGGCAAGGCTTCTACGCAGATCACGAACGGAGCTCAACCGATTGGCGGGACCTTCAGGAAGATCTCCGTCATCGACGAAATCGAGATCGTCCGGACACTTGAGCATCTTCGCGCCGGCCGTACTGAGGAAGCCACTCTGATCCTGCGCTCGGCGGTAACCGGGACAGGAAAGGCTGCTTGATGCGGGGAGGCGCTCGGGAAAGTGACGAGCGCCTCCTCGACTGGCTCGCTCTTTCAGATCGGCAGGTCCCCGTGAAGGAGATCGCCGCTCAGTACGACGCCAACCCTTGAGCCGTGGAGCAAGCCATGTACCTGGTCCGCAGAGCTGACCGGGAGGCGCATGTCGATTGCCCCGAGGTCGCCCCGCCGAGGGAGGCTACTGATGACCAGTGTCACTGGTTTTCCCAGGCCCCTGGAGAAGCCCGCGGCTCCGGCCGACAATGGCACCGTGGAGGCGTTTGTCGCCATGGGAGCCTGCGACACCGGCCTCATGTTCGGCCACCTGGCGATCCGGATTCCGCCAGGCAACGACTCCGAAGCAACCTTCCGCAAGCTGGTCGATCAGGTCTTTAAGGGCGTGCCCGGCTTTCGTTTCGGTGCCGTAATCGGGCGCGAGTTGCTCGCCTGATTCATCCCTCCAAGACCCCTACTCCAAACCGTATCCGGAAAGGATTCCTCCCACATGTCGCGCATGTACACCGTCACCCCGAACCAGGCTGCCCAGGAGATCGTGGCCTGCATCTCGGCTGGCCTCACCCCGTTGCTCTCGTCCTCGCCCGGCATGGGCAAGTCGAGCCTGGTTCAGCAGGTCGCCAACGACTATCGGCTGAAGCTGCTCGACCTGCGCCTATCGCAATGTACGCCGGAAGATCTTCAGGGCTTCCCGATGCGCAACGGCAACAAAGCCACCTTCACTCCCTTCGATATCTTCCCGCTCGAGGACGAAGAGATCCCTGAAGGATATGAGGGCTGGCTGCTGTTCCTCGACGAGCTGACCTCAGCAACGAAGCC
>JALGYA010000084.1 GCA_029824475.1 Fimbriimonadia bacterium
GCTCATGCAAAATATCCATCGTGCCGCCCTCAAATTGGACTGATAAAAAAAGGCAAGCCTGCACAGGCCCGCCGTTCCGGTTCAGCCGTATTGATTGGATATAAGTATAGCAGAGCCGCTCGGCGTATCAAGGACTGATTCTGGGATATCCTGACGCAATGCTGAAGGTCGTCGTAAAAGGGCTGGAGTTTTACGGATTCCATGGCGTGTCCAAGGCCGAGCGAGAGGTCGGTCATCGGCTCGTCGCTCACATCGAGGCGAGCCTCCCTTCAGATGCCTGTGAGTCGGATGATATCCGGGACACGGTCGATTACTCCGAGCTCGCAGACCTCATGATTGAGGTGTCCGAATCCAAGAGCTTCAAGACCCTTGAAGCCCTGGCGCACTCCTTCTGCAGGCACGCTATCAAGGAGTGGCCTGTGATTCAGCAGATCCGTGTCCGGCTCACCAAGCGGATGCCCCCGGCCGACGTCATTGCGGAAGAGACCGGGGTCGAGCTGATTCTGCGGAACGACTAAGCCATCGGGTCGACAACGATCTCCTCGCCTCTGTTCGTTTGGAGGTTGACGGTTCTTCCCTGCCACTTCAATCTGCAGCGCCCACCGACCGTCGACTTGACCTTGATTTCGACCGGCCTGGAGTTCTCCCATTTGAGGTCGATTTCGAATCCTCCGCGGGCTCTCAGGCCCGTGAAGCTGCCGTTCGGCCAAGCCGAAGGAAGTGCCGGGAGCAGCTCGATCCAGCCTGTGTGATCCTGGATGAGCATCTCTGAGATTCCCATTGTTGCGCCGAAGTTGCCGTCGATTTGGAACGGTGGATGCGCATCGAACAGGTTGGGATAGGTTCCGCCACCGCCCCGGCCTGTGCCTGGCCCTACGGGGCTCAGCTGGTGGCCGAGCATCTTGCGGGAGTGGTCGCCATCGCGCAGCCGAGCCCAGAAGTTGATCTTCCAGCCCATCGACCACCCGGTTCCTCCGTCGCCTCGCATTTCGAGTGACTTTTGAGCAGCTTTGAAGAGGTCGGGGGTCTCGTGCGTGATCTCTTCGCCTGGGAAGAGGCCCCAGAGGTGAGAGACATGGCGGTGCTTCTCGTTCGGGTTGTCCCGATCTTCGAGCCATTCTTGGAGCTGGCCGTGCTGGCCGATCTGGTTCGGGGCGATCTTCTCGGCTGTCTCTTTCAGCTCAGATTGAAGCTCTTTGTCAACACCGAGCACCTCAGCAGCCTCAGCCGTGCGTGTCAGAAGGTGCCGGATGATCTGATGATCCATGGTCGGGCCCATGACAAGGCCGCCAATCTCAGGGGAGTTGGAAGGGCCGGAGACGAGCCACCCGCGCTCGGGTTCCTCCACAAGATAGTCGAGGAAGAACTCAGAGCCTGACTTCATTATTGGATAGGCCGTGCTCCTGAGGAAGCCCTTATCCTGAGTGTAGAGCCAGCGCCACCAGAGGTGCTGGGTAAGCCAGGCGCCGCCCGTCGGCCAGATGCCGTGGTTGGAGTGGTTGATCGGCGCGGTGCCGCGCCAGAGGTCGAAGTTGTGATGCAGCACCCAGCCGTCCGCGCCGTAGTGGACCTTGGCTGTTTCGGCGCCGCTGATGCTGAGGTCTTTGAGGGCTGCGAAGAGCGGCTGGTGACACTCGCTGAGGTTGGTGCGCTCAGCGCACCAGTAGTTCATCTCCGTGTTGATGTTGTCCGTGTATTTTGAGCCCCATGGCGGGTTGTTGCTATCGTTCCAGACACCCTGCAGGTTTGCTGGCTGGCTTCCTGGACGGCTTGATGCAATGAGAAGGTATCGCCCGAATTGGAAGTAGAGCTCAGCGAGCTCCGGATCAAGCCCTGAATCGAGTCTCGCCATCAGGCGGCGATCGGTTGTGAGCTTCTTGACTGAATCTTCTGTTGGGCCGAGATCGAGGGTGACGCGGTGGAAGAGGCTCTGGTGATCCTCCTGGTGCCGCTCTCTAATTCTCTCATATGAGATGTCTTTTAGTTCGTTCAGAAGTCTCTGAGATTTTCGAGCTGGATCGCCTGAGATGTCCTGGTAGTTCACGAAGCTAGTCTCGGGCGCTAGGATCAGCACGGCCGAGTCAGCACCACTAACTTTGACTCCGTCGGCGGTAACAGTCCGCTCCCCTCCGTCGATCCGGACCTCAAGCCGCGATTCGTATCGCGTTTCGCCATTCGTGACCAGGCCAGACATCACGAACGAGTCTCCATCCACGGAATACAGAGCGCCTTCGTGAGCTGAGGCAGTTTTTGCCGTGAAGCTGAGTTTGGAAGGGCCGTCCTTCTCCAGCTTGACCACGATCACCTTGTCTGGATAGCTGGCGAAGACCGTGCGGTAGTAGCTGGTCTCGCCTGCCTTGTATCCAATGCGCACTTCCGATTCATCTAAGTCTAATGCGCGCCCATAGTTGCGGGCCATTCCCTGGTTTTCGAAGTCGATGATCAGATCGCCATAGGCTTGATAGTCGCGCTGGCCAAGAGGGATCGACATGAACTCCTTCATGCCGAGGTCGTGCGCCTCGCCCTGCTTGCCGTCCCACAGCAGCTGCCGCAGCTTATCAAGGTGGTCTGAAGCACCCTCGTTGACATAGCTGTGCGGGCCGCCATTCCAGAGCGTGTCGTGGTTGAACTGGATCCGATCAGACTCAACACCGCCATAGACCATCGCCCCAATGCTTCCGCCGCCGACCGGGAGGGCCTGAACCCACTCGTCAGCGGGCTGGTCGTATCTCAGCATCAAGTCATGATCCTCTTTGAGTGTGCCCATCACCATTCCTATCAGCGCTGCGGTCAGCATCGTTGTCCTCTAGCCCACGATCTTGACCGAATCGAGGGCGCGTTTGCCCTAGCATGCAAAATGAAATCGCCCGTGCGGCTGTATCATCACGTGGAGGACCACCTTTGCAGAAGATCGTTCTAGCTGGCCCGCGCGGATTTTGTGCTGGCGTTGCCTACGCCATTGAGATCGTAAACCTTGCCCTCAAGGTTCATGGGCCGCCCCTGTACGTCCGGCACGCGATAGTCCACAACGAATACGTGGTGAAGGGCTTCGAGGACCGCGGCGTCATCTTCGTGGAGGATGTAAACGAGATTCCTGAGGGGGCAGTTGTCGTCTTTTCAGCTCACGGTGTTTCGCCGCAGGTGCGGGCTGATTCAGCGAAGCGAAACCTCACGATCATCGACGCCACGTGCCCGCTAGTGACCAAGGTTCACAATGAGACCAAGCGGTTTGCCGCCAAGGACTTCTTCATGATCTACATCGGCCATCACGGCCATGTTGAGGCTGAGGGAACCATGGGTGAGGCGCCGGACAGAATGGTCCTCGTCGAGACGGTGGAAGAGGCGGAAGTAGTTCAAGTCCCCGAGGACAAGCAGCTGAGCCTGGTCACGCAAACAACGCTGAGCGTCGATGAAGTGACACGGATTGTCAAGGTCCTCAAAGGCAGATTCCCGGACCTGAAGACTCCCACCAAAGAGGACATCTGCTTTGCGACGACCAATCGCCAAGCTGCGGTGAAGGAGATTGCGCGGCAATGTGACGTCGTCCTGGTTGTGGGCTCCACGACGTCCTCTAATTCAAGCCGCTTACGCGAGGTTGCCGAGGCCTGCGGTTCGCGGTCATACCTTTTGATGAGCACAGATGAACTCCAGTTGGAGTGGCTGGAGGGCGCTGAGACAATCGGCATCACGAGCGGGGCTTCAACACCTGAAAAGCTGGTTGAGGACCTTGTTGGCGAGCTGCTGAGGCTGTCCCCTGGCACCCCCGTTGAAGTGCTTGAGACGATCAAAGAAGAGGTCGAATTCAAGCCGCATCGCGACTTGATTGCACTGGCGCAGTCGAAGGGCTAAATCTCGAAGGCTTCGTACGGGTCGGTGAGGTCAACGACCGAACCGGTTTCTACTGCAAATAGGCTCCAGTCGATGGTCGCTGGCCTGACATCTCCTCTGTCCAGGTAGGCCTTGATCAGGTCACCCCTTGTCTTTGCGCGCGTCGTGAGTGGCGGATCGGTGGTCGCGTCGATCACGGCGAGGTCGTCGACGAATTCCTCGACTCCGTTCATGGCCCGCCAGGCTTCGTACAGGGAGCGCTTCGGGTCGATTGAGTGGTATTCCATATCGAGCGAATGGAGGCTCTCCGCAGTCCAGTCGAGGCTGTCCTCTTCCATGAACATCTCCAAGATTTTTCGCTTTGCGACCCAGTCGATCCGGCTGCCCATCTTGAGTGGATCCTTCTCCAGTCCGTCTAGTACAAGCTCCCACTCGGATAGGATCCAGTCGGTCTGGTCTGATTGGCCTCGGTAGGTTTGTGCCAGCTTCAGGAACTGGCGCTGGATGTCGATGGCGGAGCATGTCTCGCCGTCTTCCATCATCACGATCCACTTCATTTCAGGATCGCGGCTGATGCTTCGCAGGGCGAGGAGCGGGCTGGCCAGGCGATCCACTTCTGTCAGTATTTCGTCTTCGATAAGCTGGAGCACCAGGCTGGTAGTGCCCATCTTGAGCGCCCCAGCGTACGGGTTCATGTTGGCCTCGCCAAAGAGGAGATGCAGCCTCTGGCTGCCGCCGTGGGAATAGTAGTGCTCCCACTTCGGGTTGACCAGGGCTCGGTTGAAGCGAACGCGCCCGGCGGCGGTTTTCAGAATGTGGTCGGCGCGCTGGCTCAACTGGTACTCGACGCGATCGTCTGGAATCGCGGAGTAGACCTGCGACACCCAAATATAGTCGATCGGATTCTCGAGCATCTCATCGTAGGTCGGCCCTTCCCCGCCGACGAGGATGTGTCCGCCGACGCGGCCCGTTCCGGCGTAGATCTGGCGGGTAACAAGGAACGGCCAGAGCAGAGGACACTTGCGGGCAAAGAAATCCTCCTCCATCTGGACCGAGTAGTTCTCGTGGCAGCCGAAGGTATGCCCGCCGAAATGGTCGACGCTGTTGCAGTAGAACCCGACGTCTTCCCCCAGGCCGGAGGCTTCGACGGCCTGCATGATCAGCGCACGTCCAGCGAGATCGCTGGCGGCGAGCTCCTTTAGTGTTTGACACTCTGGCGTGGCGTATTCGAGGTGCGAGCCGACAGCGTCGATGTAGAGGCGGCCACCGTTCATCAGGAACCCGCCGCTCTCGGCCGGCTCAAACACCTCATCACGGGCGAAGACGTCTAGGATGCCGAGCTTCAGGTCGTAAAACGCGGTGTCCTTGACGAATTCAACTGCGGTTTCCGGACGCTGCAGGCCGTCGCGCACGAGACAGCCGAACTCTGTCTCGATGCCCATGATGCGGCAGCCTGGAAGTCGCGCCATACAGCTCATACTACGGTACGGGGCCATGAAATAGCCCGCACTGCACAGATCACCACGAACCGGGCGTACTTTGATCTAAGAGATGGCATGAAAGCGGCAGATGAGAATCAGGGTGAGATGGCTAATCGATGCCTGGAGCGTGTAAATGGCAGCCCCGCGGCAGATTAGCGTACGGCCACGTTGGTGGCTCAACTCCTACTTGCTGATCTTTATCGTGCTGGCCACAGTCGGAGGCTGCCTGGCTGTTCTGATCTATGCGCCCGAAGCGGGAAGCGCTTCTTTCGACATCGACGAGGACGGAAACTTCGTCGTCTCCTCCGAGGAACAGTTGTTTTGGACGGATAGCCACGGCGAGAACCGCATCGATTTGACGGAGGGGTGGCAGCCGCGATTCCTGCCTGGTGGAGACAAGTTCCTCTTCACTCGGGACAATACGATCTGGGTCTACAGCCTGGAAGACAGGAGCGAATCACAGATCATCCCGCAGGTAAAGGACTACTCCAACTTCTTTTCGGTGATCCACGAGCCATCCGGCTTGGTCTATTTCACCAGAGCAAAAAAGCGGTGGCCTCCGCCGATCATTGCGGGCATGTCTCATCATCCCTATGACATCTACTCCTGCGAGATGGACGGTTCAAACCTCCGGCAGATCACGGACGTTGGTTTCGACTACATTGAAATCGAAGCGAAGAGCGTCGCCGGAAATTTCCTCTACTTCAGCGGCGAGAGGCACGATCCGCCGGATGATCAGGGTTCGGTATTCAGGCTCAACATTGAGGACGAGACGGTCATTCAATTGGAGAATACGGCGGGAGCTTGGGGAGTGAGCGTCTCAAATGATGGATCGAAGCTAGCGATCACGCGACATCCTGAGTATTACTCGTTCCAAGTGATGGACTTGGAGACAGGCAAAACTGAAATGGTCCGAAAAGCAGAGGATGAACTGGCGGTCAACCCAACATTTTCACGAGACGATCAGAGCATCCTGTTCTCTGAAGACAAGAAGCGCGATAGCAAGGTGAAACTCATGAGACTAAGTCTCTCGGATCAAACAGAGTCCGTAGTCATCGAAGTTGAACCTCGCTGAATAGGCCCTCAGGTATTCTCAGCCCAGCAGACCATGGAGCAGCTCTCGGGACGGCAAGAGCAGATTCTTAAGGCATTGATTCTCGAGTACATCGATGCCGCAGACCCCGTGCCCAGCGTGGCCATCGCCAAAAAGTGCGACACGCTCAAAGTCCGCTCCGCAACCATCCGATCTGAGCTCTCGCTCATCACGGAAATGGGCCTGCTCAACCAGCCCCATACCAGCGCCGGACGCGTCCCCAGTGACCTCGGATACCGGTACTACGTGGACAAGTTGATTGTCGAGCGCCAGCCAACTCAACAGGCTCAAAGTCAGCTTAAAACAGCCAGCGGGAGAGAGGAGACCCTCAACGAGCTTCTGGCAGAGACAACTCGGCTGCTCAGCCGAATGACCAGGCTGTTTGCTGCTTCCGCAACGCTCAAGAATTCAAGCCTCCCCGTCCAGAGCGCCGCGGTCACAAAACTCGGCCCAGAGACAGCCATCCTGGTTCTCGTCCTAAAAAGCGGTGAAGTTGAAAACCGAATCGTCCAGTCCCAGACGGGAATCGGAGAAGATGAGATCAGCGAGGCGAATGTCGCACTCCACGAGTTCGTCCAAAACCAGCCGCTGATCAAAGTGAGCAGGATGCCTCTGCCTAAAGCTGATGAGAGCCCTCGGTCCCAGTTCCTTAGGCGCACCCTCCTTGCCTCAAAAGCGGCAGCGGACAGCCTCATGGGCGGCCATCTCATCAGCGGAGGCGAGCAGTATCTGCTGGCTCAACCAGAGTTTCAGCAGAACCCAGAGAGCCGTGAGGCTCTGATGGAAAGCCTTGAGGATTCTCAGGGCCTCAAGGCTGCTGTATCAGGCCCAGGCGGCTCAAGAGTCTCGATCACGATCGGCCACGAAAACAGCGACAGCAGACTCCACCATCTTTCAATGGCACGAAGGCGGTTCTTTGTTGGCCGCGAAGAGGCAGGATCGATAGCGATCATCGGCCCGACAAGGATGGATTACGAGCGCGGAGTCTCGCTGCTCGAATTCACAGCGAGCTCAATCAGTGAGACTCTCACGCGGCTCTACGCTTGATCAGGTCTTGAAGAACGAGTCTTCGATGCCTGAATTCACCTTCAGCTCTTCGTAGTCTGTGACGCCAGCCAGCTTGCTGTCAGCGTTGAAGACGCTCATCCGCGTCGGCATCCAGATGCCATCGAAGTTCTCTTCGTTTTCGTACACAAACGTCGCCATGAGGTGACCGCCCATTTGGCTGTACCACTCGCGCTTCGAGGTGAACTTCTTGACCGGATCGACCCAGATTCTGTGTCGGCTGCCATCTTTGAGTGCAGGAACGTAGGTGACGTCAAAAACGATGTGCCCCGTCTTTCGATCCTTTCGGATGTACTTTGCGGTGAAGAACTCATCAAAGAGCGGGGTGCTGAGCATCCCAAAGTCGAGGGCAGTCTGCCGCTTGCCGGGAGATGTTGCGATGTTCTCGGAGAGCTTCAGGCCTGAGTGGGGGACTCGCCAGACACGCTTGGTGCCTTTGATGATGTACTCGGCATCGGTGCCCTCGATCTTCCCACGTACCCGGAGCATCAACGGCTCTTTGTAGTGGATGACTGAGGACTTGATCTTGTACGACTGGGCGAAGTCCTTGTTGATCTTCTTCAGCTCCTTTTGTGAGGAGCTGTGGTACGCCGGCTTGAACATGGCGTCCTTGAATCCGGCCTGGACATAGTCGCTGATTTTCGGATCGGCCTGGCCGATCGCGATCCCTGCGACAGCTGCAATGATGGTCACTATGTGGTTTATGACGCATGTCAGCCTCAGGAGCGTCGCCGAATGGGTCAAAGTGCGACCATAATAGAGTGATAGATGCGAGGGGATTCACCCATCCAGGCTGCGCTTGACAGGCAGCAGGCTGTGTATCGTTGGCGGCTTCTCCGCCCGATGGCTACGAGCGAGATGCTCGACCTGGCCACCCAGATGTATCGCAAAGCTGCGCCGAAAATTCTTCCCAACGCAGTCCCCTCCATGCTGGTGACCGGCGCCAGCCTGATGTTCCTCACGAAGTTTGTGCTTCCCGGTCTGTTTATGACGCAGGATATCGGCAGCACGGCTGTACAGTACGGCGAGATGGTGATCAGCCTGCTGATCGGGTTCTTCGTTGCAGTTCCTCTGCTTGTAATCGGGCTCGCCTACGCCTCAGTGCTGATCGTCCAGACAGTTCAATACGAGATGACCGCTGAGAAGGACACTCCAGAACCGGATGCGAAGCTCGCGGCCAACCTCACCGGCAAAGTAGCCAAGCTGCTGCTGCTCATCTTAGCTTGGGGTTTCATCCCGCTCATGGCCGCGTTCGTGTTCATGGCGATCGGAAGCCTTATGCAGGCCCGGGGCGCGGAGACCATGGAGAACTTTGCCGCGGTGATCGCGTTTCTTGGCTTCGCCATCGCCCCGTTCAGCGGAATCTACGTCATCCACCGGTTCTCGCTGGCAATGCCTGTGATGCTGATCGAGAACGCCTCTCCCAAGGAGGCGATCAAGAGAAGCGCGCACCTGCTCAAGAGTCACCGGACTGCCGGCACGCCGCTGGGGTTCACGTGCAGTCTGTGGCTGCTGCTCGCCTTGATCGGCCTCTCGTTCTACTTTGGATTTGGTCTGGCGATCGATCTTTCAGGAGCGGTGGCCTGGATCGCTTCCCAAAGCTCACTCGGCATTTTCCGAGAGGCCTTGGAGATCATGCTGGAGGCGATACCACTGTTCGTCGCAGTCTGGATACTGACGCCTCTCTGGGCAGCGGCTTCTTCTGTTCTCTATTACGACCGTCGCGTAAGGGTGGAGGCTTACGATATTCATGTGCTCGCTCAAGCTGTGCAGATTACGGACACTGATTCTCGCAGCGCTTAGCCTTCTTGTCTGCTCCGCCTTCGGGCAAGGGACTCAGGAGATCGAAGAGTGGCTTATCGAGGCTCAGGCGATATCGTCGCCTGAGGATGTTGAGAGGGTTTTGCAGTCTGCTCCGGACGGCCTGATCGTCGATCCAGACTGGAAGGACTACGTGACAAGCGAGGCGGACTTCGGAGGCTGGGAAGCCGGCAAGGAGATCCTTGTCGCGACCGGTTCCGCGAGTCTAGCTGCAGATCAACCGGCCCAAGCTGGTTTGACCGAAGACCCGAAGGATTCTGCGCAGGAGATACTTCGCCGCCCCGAGTTCAGGGATACGGGTCCCGACAAAGAGTCGAACTGGCTTGGCATGAAGATCCAGCAGCTTGCTGACAGGATAGAAGCTTGGCTGGACGACCTTTTAGGTGACCAAGAACTCAATCCTGAGGCGCCGGACTTCTCCATTTTGAACCTGGCATCGGGGCTCGTGAAAGGGGTGATCTGGATCCTGATCGGCCTGCTTGTTGCTGGCCTTATCTTCGTCATCTTCAAGATCCGTTGGGATCGCACCGCCAAAAAACGCGGCGGCGGCGGGCTGCTTGACGACGATGAGCCGGACAGATCTGCTGACGAATGGCTGGAGCAGGCTGATATGCTCACAGCGAAGGGTGAGCACCGCATGGCCGTTCGGTGCCTCTATCTGGCCACGCTCATGCGCCTTGACGAGGCAGGAGTGGCCGAGTTTAGGCGATGGGAGACCAACTGGGAGCATCTGCGCAGAATCCAGAACAGTCCGAGCCGCCCAGATGATCTCGATGTCTCGCCGCTGACACGCCACTTTGACTTGATCTGGTATGGCCGCATCTGCAAGGGTGAAATGGACGTGGCGGAGTTCCGAGAGGCGTATCTGCGGGTCGTCAAGCTTCTGGCCAGCCAAGGAGAGTCGGCAGCATGAGTAAAGGCATCAAGCTCACCATCATCTCCCTGGTGTTCATCCTTCTGTTCTCCGTCGCGCTGCTCATGGCCGGTGGTGAAGAAGACAGAACCTGGCCCAGCATCGGGAACAGCAGACCGAGCGGGATGAGGGCATTCTCAATCCTCCTGCAGGAGGACGGTTTCCAGCCTGTGCTTTCGCGGCAGGAAGTATTCGACACCGAGGCGGGAGACCTGATCATCGCAGCGTTCATCGATCAGCCTTCTGACGGCTTCTTTTCGACCACAAAGTCGTCAGACCTGGCGAAACTGAGCTACGACAAACATCTTGAGAATGGCGGACGGATTATCGCGCTTCCCTTCCCGGTCGACTTTGACGATGCGACAGAGCGTGTCTACCCGCAGAGCCTTGAGACCGAGTGGCTTGATGAACCGCTGGATGTCGACTACGTCTCCAATTATGAAGAGTTCGAGCCGACCTGGGCGGAGGCCGACTTCAGCGTCGACTACTCGACTTCTCAATCGGAACAGTTCCTCACCTATGGAGGCGCGAAGAACGGGGTCATTGTCTTGGTCTCCACCGGCCTGGGGGCATCAAATCGGAGGCTGGGCGAAGAGGATAATGCGGAGTTCTTCCTGGAGCTCGTTCGCCAGAACGCTGAGCCGGGTGCGAAGATTATCTTCTCGGAGGTCGCGTTCGCCAACACTCAGGGCACGTCAGCATTCGGGCTTTTTGGATCGTGGACGAAGACTGTCCAAAACCAAATCCTGCTGCTTCTTGTTGTCGTGATGGTGACGCTTGGCACCAGATTCGGGCTGCCGATCTGGCAGCTGCAGCGGGAACGAGGAGCCAGTGAGATGGTGGACGCGCTCGCTCATACCCTCAGAAGA
>JALGYA010000001.1 GCA_029824475.1 Fimbriimonadia bacterium
GAACTCCTGAGCCGATGTCTACCATTTTGTTGACGTCAACAAAATGGTCCCCTATCGACTGGTCTAAGACTTCACAGGCTGTTTTTGCCTGTGAAATGACCTTGGCAACGTTCCGCCACTCCGAATACCCCAGCAGGTGCTGGAGATCACGTGCAAGCCAGAACTCAACTCCACCTTCTGTCTGCTGAGCGTGCCCCTCAAACGTCGCTGTCAACTCTAAAATAATCTCCGTCTTCATTGTCGTCAGTCTCTCCTGAAGCCCGACCCTAATTGCCGCATGGCTCTCCTCCTTATTGTAGCTTGGATCGACCAGCCTCCCATAAGAGCCTGGTCGATCATGACTAGTGTCACCCTAGATACTTCGCCCACCAAGCCGTGATCTCGCCCAGACGGTGCAGACGCAGGTCAGGGGGGCCGCCTCGGGAGAGGCCGTGGGATGTGCTCACCGGGTAGCGGACGTAGCGGGACTCGATTCTCTGCGCCTGGAGGGCGTGGAACACCTGGTCGGACTGCTCGATGTTGCAGCGGAGGTCGCCTTCGCTGTGAATGACGAGCGTTGGGGTTTTGACTTGGTCGAAGTACGCCAGAGGTGACTGCCGCCAGAGGTTCTCGATCTTGTCGAGGCCGCCCCAGGCGTAGCCGCCGAAGTACTCGTCCTTGTTCATCGGGAAGTCGCTGTTGCCAGCCATCGAGACCCAGTTGGAGACGCAGCGGTCGGTGATGGCTCCGGCGAATTCCGTGGTGTGGCCGATGATCCAGTTGGTCATGTAGCCGCCGTAGCTGCCGCCCATCACGCCCATCTTGTCGGAGTCGATCCAGGGCTGGTCGTTCATCCAGGCGATGACGGCCTGCATGTCCTCCCAATCCTTGTGCCCCCAGTCGCCCTTGATCGCACTGCAGAATGCTTCGCCGTAGCCCTTGCTTCCGCGTGGGTTGCTGAAGACCACGACGTGCCCCTGCGCTACGAGCATCTGGAATTCGTGGAACAGCCCCCAGCCGTACTGAGTATGCGGCCCGCCGTGGATTTCAAGAACAGCCTTGTGCTTCTTTGATGGATCGAAGTCAGCAGGTTTCATGACCCAAACATGGACAGACGTACCGTCTTTCGCTGTGACTTCAAAGTCCTCTGATGCAGCAACGTGGACTTCGCTGAAGAGGTCGTCGTTGAAGGACGAGAGCTTTTCAACCTCGCCGCCCTTGGTGCTCAGGCAGGCGACTTCGTTGAGGTTTTCCGCGTCTCCGATCGTGCCGGCGAACCAGCTTCCGCAGCCGCAAATTGATGAGGCACTGAAAGCGTGTTTTCCGTTGGACAGGAAAGTCAAGCCACCCTTCACTGAGTCCACTTTCCCAACCTGAACTTCGCCGCGCGTACCGACGCTTACGTAGATCGAATCGCCCTCTGGAGACCAGAGCACGAGGCCGCTTCCGCCGCCATCGCTTGTGTGGCCCATGTTCGTGTCGCTCAGGGTCATCACGTTGAGGCAGTAGTCGTCGTTCTCGGTGAGAATCGTCGGCTCGCCGCCTTCGATCGGCATCACGTGGAGCTGGTCATTGTGCGTGCCCCAGCCTTCCGGATCCTTGTTGCCGATCCAAGCGATGCGCTGGCCGTCTGGTGAGACCTTGACGGAGCCCTTGTCGCCCCTGAACGGGCACGGGATTGCCGTCTCGTTTCCTTCCAGGTCAACCCGATAGAACTGATCGTTCGGCTTGTCCAGGAGCGCGTTATCGTTGGCTGATCTGATCACCACGATGCCGCTGGAATCGGGCATCCAGTCGTAGCCATAGAATCCGAGTGGGCAGGCTTCGTAGAGCAGCTTGTGCTCGCCGGTGGCGACATCAAGCAGGTAGAGCTTGAACCGCTGCGGGCCGAAGTAGCCGTCGCCGTCCATGCGGTACCAGAGGTTGTCAATCTCCCATCGAACCGCGCTGCCTTTCTTCTCTTCCCGCTCCTTGTTGGCCTTCTCTGTTCGGTCAGGATGCTGCTCGCGGTAGGAGACGATCATCTTGGTGCCGTCAGGGGACCAGAGGTATCCGCCGATGGAGCCTTCTTCAAACTTGGATAGCTTCTTGGCTTCGCCGCCGCCGCTGGGGATCAGAAAGATCTGGGGCTGCGGCTTATCGCGGCCGGAGATGAAGGCGATTTGGCAGCCGTCAGGCGACCATCGGCCTGCGCCATCGCTTTCGCCGCTCGTGAATTGGGTGGGAGTTTCGCCGTTCGGACCGATGGTCCAGAGGTTGGTGACGTAATTGTTCTTCTCGCCGACATGGCGTTTTGAGAAGAGGATGCGGCTGCCATCCTTGTTGAATTGTGAGTCGCCGATGAACTGAAACTTCAGCAGATCATCGGCGGTCATCGGGCGCTTCGACATACGATCAGTATGCCAGGCCGTTTCCGGCTAAGTCAGACTAGCTGTCCAACCGGGCCAAATACGATTCGAGCCGCTTGGACCAGGCCTCGTCGTCGGTGGCCTTGATCAGCTCGGCAAGCGCCAGCTGCTGGGCCTTGACGAGCGCCTCACTCGGGTCGACGACAACATCCGGAATGACTCCTACGCCCTCCCAGTTGGTCTTGGTGATCGGGTTGATCGCTCGGCCAGTTGGGATGAAGACGTTGATGTGATCGTTCAGTCGGAAAGTGCCGCCGGGATTGGCTCCACCCCAGGTTGAGGAGCCTACAATCGTTGCCCGATCGAGGTGCTTCAGATTGTAGCTGCACTCTTCTGCAGCGGAGCCTGTTCGTTTGCTGGTGAGCACGTACACGGGCTTGTCCGTGTAGCGCTCACCTTCGAGTTCAGGCAGGGTCCAGTACTCCTTGGTTTCGTCCTTCGGTCGGTTGTAGATGCTGTTCAAGTGGACGGATTTGTCAGCCTCAAAAAAGTAGCTGCAGACGAGTTGGACGCACTCCGGATCTCCACCGCCGTTGCGCCGCAGGTCGAGGATGAACGCATCCGTGTCTTCGAGGAACGACATCGCCGCCTGGACTGGCCGCTTGGCTGCCGCAGCTTTGGCGAAGCCACGCATCTCCATGTAGCCGATGTTTCCGGGGAGGAGCTCTACCTTTTCGACCGCTGCATTCCGTCGAGTAGTCTGCTTTTCAAAAGCTTCGATCTCTTCAGGGCTCGGTTCGCTTCGTGCCTCTCGCACAGGCAGGACAGCATTGCTGTGTCGGACGCGAAAGTGGGCATCATCCAGCACTGCATTCACTTGGCTGTGCAGCTTTTTGGAGAACTCAGAACCGTCCTTGATGTCGTCGTATTCGCCTTCATCCAGGCTCTTAAGAATCTCGTTCGATGCCTTCTCCGCCTTCTCTGGGAAGACGTAGTTTGCGTTGAGCATCTCAGCAAGCGCCTGCACTACGCTTCGCTTTTCAGACCGGGACATTTCGTCCGGCGTGATGGGCGCTGCATAGGCGATCAGTCCGCCCAATATGGCGGTTATGATGGCTGCTGGCAAGATTCGTTTCATGGTCAATCCTCCTGGATTCGAGTGGTGTACGCAGGGGGTGCAGCAATCGTTTGCAGCAATGGGCCCTAGGGGATCTACCAGGCCAATTAAGGCCCAGGTCCCGACCCAGTCTCACGGGGCTGAGGGAGAGAGCTTAAGCTCTCTTCCTCGCCATCCCTAATTGCAGTTTTTTTGAAAGAGGGTCCCACGGACCTACTTGAGAGTGCGGAATACTCGCTCATCCACTCGGGCCGAAGAGCGAGGGTTATCGAACAACCATCGACCATCAAGTTCCTTGCTCATCAACTCGCCCGATTGGAAAAAGCTCATGAAAGTGACACACATCTGGAGCGGCTCGCCGCAATCACACCAGATCTCGACCACTGCCTGAGCGTTTGACTTCTTCAAGTCCCGCGCTCTGGCCTAAACCAAGACGCGCGGGCAGCTCCCACCGAGCTTCCCCCTGACTACATCCAGGATTGATACGGGAAGCTTCTGCCTCGGGTTTTTGCCCTTGCGCTCATCGCTCCAACAGCTTTGGCTGCGGGAGTTTCCCTGTCTCGATCCTCTCATTCGCAGCAGTGCGAATGTCTGAGTCGAGCGGGACGCCGACGGTTGGTTATCTACCTACCCAGAAACGACGGTGCCCCGGCTCACGACCGGAACATGGGAGTCCAAGTGTTGGGAATCTTCTGTTAGCGCAGAAGATGGCATCGCACTCAACTGTCACCCTTTGACCGCTCGAATCAAGCATGAGAACCGGACGGGCCGTATTTGCCTCTTCGCACGCCTCAGCGCTGTCGCCACGACCTGGCCTGAAAGGGCCTCTACGCAAGGAAAACACGATGATGGAATATGCAAAGAATTTGAGCCAGAGGCTCACTCCGCAGTCTGCCAAGCTGCCCGGCACAAGCCAGGTGGCGAACAGCGCGGGTGGCTTCACCTGGAAGCTCGACGCGTGGGGCCGGCTGGACCGGCTCCTGATACTCGGCACGGAGGGTGGAACGTTTTACGTTGGAGAACGAGAACTGACCATCGGACAGGCTGAGAACGCGATCAAGCTGATCCAGACTGACGGCGAGTCGGTGGTGCAGCGCGTCTGCGAAATCAGCGAGTCCGGAAGGGCTCCCAAGAATGACCCGGCGATTTTCGTCCTCGCTCTGGCGGCGGCGTTTGGCGACGCAGCGACAAAGCGAGCGGCGTTCGAAGTTCTGCCCAAGGTGGCGCGGACAGGCGCACATCTACTGAAGTTTGCAGCGGAGGCTGATGAGCTTCGCGGATGGGGCCGAGCGATGCGCCGGGCAGTCGGCAGCTGGTATGTCGAGCAGACTCCTGCTCAGCTCGCTTACCAGTCGCTGAAGTATCAGCAGAGAAATGGATGGACGCAGCGTGACCTGCTCAGACTCGCTCACCCGAAGGCGCCCACCTCTGAACACGACGGAGTGTTCAAGTGGATCACGCAGGGTGACGCAGACCAGGCAGGACCGCAGATCGAAGCGTTCGAGAAGCTGAAGCGGATCGAGGATATCGCTGAGGCGGCGGAGCTCATTGTTGAGCACCGTCTGCCCCGTGAAGCGATCCCGACGCAGATGCTGAACGAGCCTGAGGTCTGGGAGGCGCTGCTGCAGAACATGCCGATGACGGCGATGATTCGAAACCTCGCGACGATGTCGCGGGTTGGGCTTTTGACACGGAAGTCGAAGGCTGAAAAGGAGATCGTCGGTCGGTTGACAGATGCGAGCCTGCTCAGGAGAGCACGCGTGCATCCGCTGCAGGTGCTGATCGCACTCCGGACGTACGCGTCCGGGCACGGCCTTAGGGGCCGCGGAACCTGGTCTCCGGTCCGGTCGGTGACTGACGCACTTGACGGTGCGTTCTACAAGGCATTCGCCTCTGTGGAGCCGACTGGAAAGAGGATCATGCTCGCGATCGATGTTTCGGCCTCAATGGGCTGGACGCCGGTTGCGGGATCGCCGATGACTGCTGCGGAAGGTGCGGCGGCCATGGCGATGGTGACGCTGGCGACAGAGAACGACGTGCAGACCATGGGGTTTGCCCACACGTTCAAGACTCTCGGCCTGACAGCCGGGATGCCGCTCAACACGGCCCTCAAGAAGACGAGGAAGACGATCTTCGGTGCGACTGACTGTGCGCTGCCTATGCAGAACGCGTTGAAGCAGTCGCTGGAGATCGACCTCTTCGTCGTCCTGACAGACAACGAAACCTGGTACGGGAAGCAGCATCCTTCCGAGGCGCTGCTCGAGTACCGCAGACGATCCGGGATCGATGCGAAGCTGGCTGTGGTCGCTATGGCGGCCAACCCATTCAGCATTGCCGATCCGGAAGACCCGGGGATGATGGACTTCGTCGGATTCGATGCTTCCATCCCTCAGGCGCTGCGAGAGTTCGCTCTCGCATAAGGGGAGGGATTGAACCCTGCCGGTGCCGGCTTCGGCCGGCGCCGACTAAATAGAGAGTCGGATGTCGAGGGCAGACACGGGTGTCTTCGCTAAGGGCGCCTGACCCGAGCATTTCGGGCGAAGCATCCGACCAGTTTTCTGAGTGCCCCCTTCCTCCATGCTTTGAAGTGATCATTCAGTCCCTCTCCCTCGAAAGAGGGGGAGGATGTCCGAAGGACAGGAGGGGGACCAAACATATGAGCTGTGCTCGAAGAATGAGAGCGCTGTCCTGATCTCGGCTTCCTCAAGATTTCTTGCAGTCAAACGTATAGTGTGTGCGCAAGGCCCCCTCTCTTAATCTCCCCCTCTCCCGTTGGTCGAAGGAGAGAGGCCAGAAGGACGTAACCCTTGCTGCTTTGTGGTGCGGACGTCTTCGTCTGCATTCCTCCTAAGAGCAGATGTGGACATCTGCACCACATAGTGCTCCGCCATTGTCTCCAAGAAGCCAGGAAATTGCGGTCTAGCAGCAGTCCAAAGGATTACTAGCAAACCCTTCGGGACTGTCCATGACACACCGGATGCTTATCTGGACATCTGCTCCTCTCCCTCTACAGAGGGGGAGGATGTCCGAAGGACAGGAAGGGGACCAAACATATGAGCTGTGCTCGAAGAATGAGAGCACTGTCTTGACCTTGGCTTCCTCCAGATTTCTTGTAGATAAACGTAAGTGTGTGCGCAAGGCCCCCTCTCTTAATCTCCCCCTCTCCCGATGGTCGAAGGAGAGAGGCCAGAAGGCCGTCGCTCTCAATGGCTAGATTTGCGGACGTCCTAGTCTGTATCGCCCATGAGATCAGATGAGGATATCTGCACCACGAGGGTTTGAGCGAGCACCTCAGAGTCACGGAAAACGCTGGGAGCGCCTGTTCATGGCACACCGGTTAAGAGTGCGACGACATATCGACGATCTGGATCCAGTGGCCGCCGGGGTCTTGGATGGTGATGCAGCCCTCGCCTTCGTCCTCGTGGATGTCGACTTCACTGGAGACGAGGCGGGCGCGGATTGCCTTAATGTCTGAGCTGTAGAGGACCATCGCCATTGCCGCATCCTTATACGTGGGGGCGAAGCTGCGGGAGCCGGGGCGGATGAGGATCTCGGAGCCGTCCAAGTCCATCCAGACGAACTTATCCGCTTGGACGCTGGTGAGGGTGAAACCAAGCGTCTCGTAGAACGGGATCGAGGCCTTGGGTTCCTCGGAGAAGATCTCGATGTGGCCTGGCTTCATGGGTTTCCTTGGTGCTTCTGGAAGAAGGCGGTGACGATGGGATAGTACTCAGGTTTGACTTGGTGCCCCACGTTCCTTTTCACGTTGAGGAGGCCCAGGCCGTCAGGGAGTCGCGCTCGTCAAGCAGCTCATTCAGCTCCTTGAGGGTGACGGCAAGCGCCCCTCGGTGCTGCTCGAGCATGGCACGGCACAGCTCAGCCAGCTGCTCATCGCTTTCGGGGGATTCGAGCAGCGCCATCCAGTGAGCGCTCAACTCCGAAGACTCCCAGATTCGCGTTCCCACTCCGGCACGCTCACATGATTCCTGGATCGGCCCGAAGTGCCCTCGCCTCGGTCCATAACTGACAGGGACCCCCCACTCGAGAGGTTCGAGCACGTTATGCCCCATCCCTACGAGAGCTCCGCCTACATAAGCCGCTGTCGCAAACTTGTAGGCATACGAAAGCTCGCCGAGCGTATCCAGTAGATAGACGTCGGCAGCCCCTTCCATCTTCGACCGCCGACTGACCGTCAGGCCAAAGCTCTCTAGGGTTTCCGTGAGCTCCTGCACCCGTTCAGTTTTTCGAGGGGCCATCAGCAGCCTGACGTCGTGCTTCTTCCGCACGGCCATGTAAGCGTCGAGCACGAATCGCTCCTCCTCCTGTCCGTCAGTGCTTGCGGCAGCGAGGATCGGCGAACTGCTTGCCGAATCGATCCAGCGGTCGATCTCGGCCGACTTGTTCGCCTCAATCGGGACGTGACGAAGGTCAAACTTGATGTCGCCCGTCACGACAGCATTTGTGCTGTCAGAGACGAAGGGCTTTAGAGAACCCATGTACTGGTCGTTCTGTAAGAACATCTTTCGATAGGCGCCAAAGAGCCACTTGAAGTACGGCCCACTTAGAATGTGGAAGAGCCTGTGCTTCTTGAATCGCCCGCTCACCAGCACTACATCCGCGCCAAATTTATGGGCCCCGTGTGCCAGCACCGGGAATCGGAACTTCTCGACCATCAGCAGCACGTCGGGCTGTGTATTCTTCACCCAGCGCATGACGGGAACGATCCAATCGTAGGGCCAGAACACCACCGATTGCCCAGCGTGCAATCTCTTGACAAGCTCAACCGTCGGCCGGTCGCGGATCGCCCAGGTCACTTTGGCCTCTGGGCGATCGCCTTTGATCCCACGAGTGATCTTGTCGATGATCACGAGTTCGCCAAAACTCGCGCCGACGATCACGATGTGGCTGCCTGGCCTTCCCAGGAGTTCGCGGGTGATGTCTGGAGTCGGGAGTTCGGCAGTCCAACGCTCGGCGATAAACGGGTCCTTTTTACGGCGGAAGAGCGACCTTCTGGCCCGGTGGAACAAGACGATTGGGAACCAGAGAGCGACCAGGAAGCTCCAGAAGAGTAGAAGTGGATCTAGAAGGCAGCGCAGGATCTTTTCTGCTGGCGTTTTTGCTCCGTTCTTGGCCTTTGAGATGCTCATAGAGCGTTATTCACTGTGCCTTCCCCCTCGCTCTACTTGACGATCTAGCCGAATCTAAAGGCTCAGGTGGCTCATCTCAAGGTCGGGAGAGAC
Organism: Fimbriimonadia bacterium; assembly: GCA_029824475.1. GTDB lineage: Bacteria > Armatimonadota > Fimbriimonadia > Fimbriimonadales > Fimbriimonadaceae > JALGXY01. The sequence goes on from JALGYA010000001.1 coordinate 8,685, forward strand.
TTTGATGCAGCCCAGTCTCATGGATTCCCCAGGTGCTTCCTGAAGAATGCGGTGATGGCCGGATAGTGCTCGGGCTTGAGCTGGTGCCCCACTCCCTTTTGCACGATGAGTGAGGCGTCGTTTCCGGCGGCCTTTAGCCTTGCCAAGAGCATCTCGCTCTGGATGAGCGGGACAGTAGAGTCCTCGTCTCCGTGGATCAGCAGAAACGGCGGCTGGTTTGGCGAGACGAAGTAGTTGGGGCTGGCATTTCGCAGAACATCGAATGGCGACTGGATGTCTTTGAATAGTGCGCGCTCGGGGTCGTTTCCTTTGAATCGGCGGTCGTCATTGAGAATCCGGCTGAGGACAAGCTTTTGCAGATCAGTTGGGCCGTAGCAGTCGACGACAGCTTGAACCGCGCTCGATTCGGCGCTGTCCCCAAGCCTTCCTTCGAGGTCTTTTCGTGTGCCAGTGAGGCCGAGCATGGCAGCGAGATGTCCGCCAGCCGATGTCCCCCAGACACCGATATTCTCCCGATCAATACCGTACTTGTCAAAGTTGGCCCGGAGGAATCTGACGGCCGCTTTGCAGTCGTGCAACTGGGCTGGCCAGTACGCTTCCTGGGTGAACCTATATTCGATGGAAGCGCAGGTGTATCCCTCTTTAGCGAGCTGCAGCACGAGTTGCCTTGGCGGCGATTTGCTGCCATTCCGCCAGGCGCCCCCATGGATAAACATGATCAGCGGAGAGACCTTGTCATCGCCCTTTTTCCGATAGATATCCAGCGTGTGGGACTCGTTTCCAGTCTCTGCGTATGGGATATCGCGTATGACATCCAGATCCTTGATCTGAACTCGCTGAGGAGCCAGCACGGCGGCGAGGAGCAAGGCTGTCATGTACCTTGAGACGGCTCAGGTACGACTGAGTTCGTAAAATCACCTTGAAAGCTGACAGAATAGCTGCATGCCTGACTTCAACTACTCGCTGCTGAAGCCCTACCTCGACTCGATTGTGCCGGAGCGGCACGAGGAGCTGGAGAAGATGGAGGCGTATGCAGCGGAGCACGACTTCCCGATTGTTGGCCCGGCCAGTGGGCAGCTCTGTTACATCCTCGCGCGGATGTGCGGGGCAAAGCGGGTGTGTGAACTGGGGTCAGGCTATGGGTATTCGACAGCTTGGTTTGCCTCTGCTGTCCAGGATAACGGCGGCGGAATGGTGCGGCATATCGTGTGGGATGACGAGCTCTCAGCGATGGCGAGGAAGCACCTTGGTGCTATGGGTTTCTGCGACGGCGAGAACTGCAGATGCGGGGCAAGCTCTCCGGAGTCATCTCTGAAGAGCCTCGTGGACGGCAGCAGCGAAGGGGACGGCTGCACCTGCATCGAATACACCATGGGTGAAGCAGTCGAAGCGCTGACCAATGACACCGGTCAGCCGTACGACATCATCTTCTGCGACATCGACAAAGAGGGCTATCCGGCGGCACTTCCCGTGGTTGAAAAGCACATCAATCCAGGCGGAATCTTGATCGTGGACAACATGATCTGGGGCGGCCGGGTGATGGACGACGCTGAGCAGGAAGAAGAGACCAAGGCGATCCGCGAGCTGACTCAGACCGTCACCAACAGCTCCGATTGGGACGCGATGATCGCGCCTATTCGAGACGGCCTCTTGATCGCACGACGACGCTAGCCCGGAGCGAAAAGAGCAGAAGAGGCAAAATAGAGAGCGATGGAGACTGTGAAGGGTCAGATGGACGCCAAGGGACGCAAGATTGGCGTGGTCGTCAGCCGGTTCAATGAGCTGGTGACAAAGGAGCTGCTGGAGGGTGCGCTGGACGAGCTGGCGGCACACGGCAATCCGAAGGTCGTCGTGGCCCACGTGCCCGGAGCATGGGAGATTCCGCCCACAGTCAAGGCGATGATCGAAGGGCAGAAAGTTGAAGGCGTCATCGCTCTCGGCTGCATTCTCCAGGGCAAGACTTCCGCTGCTAAGGTGGAGGCGAAAGACACCAGCGCTGCGCTCATGAAGATTCAGGTCAAGACCGGCGTGCCAGTTACGTGGGGAATCTTGACACCCGACAGCCAGGAGCAGGCTCTTGAGCGGGCCGGGATGAAGATGGGCAGCAAAGGCCGCGAAGCAGCAAGCGCGCTCATCGAAGTGATCAGTGTCTGCGATCAGCTCCGCTCGTGAGTGATACACTAGTCATATGATCTCGGCGCTCGCAGCCCTATTGGTGACCGCACAGTCGGAGGCCGCGCCTGAAACGGCGTTGGTTCATTCCGGTGTTCCCCGCATTCAGGCACTCGCTGATGAAGAGGGTGTGAAGGCAGATCTTCAATTTGAGTGGCACACGGTGAAGATGACTCTGCTCGACGGCGACAAGGTCAAGATCGACGCAGTGACGCTCTTTAAGAACCACTCGGATAAACCGGCAACAGCCACAGTTTCACTGCCCGTGTGGATCAAGGGCTGGTCTGGCAACTGGGGGACGAAGCCGACCGCTTTATGGGCTGATGAGAAGGTTGAGCCTGCGAACACAAACCCGGTCGACCCGGTGATGACTCGATTTGATGGTCAGCTGGTGCGGCAGACCGGCCGAGTTTACGAGTACGAGACGACGTTCCGCCCGCAGGCGATGCGGTCATTCAAGACGAGCTTCACACTGCCAGTGCAGATCACTGGGCTGGATGGAGTGGAGCGACAGATCGGGTACATGGTGCCTGGCAAGACCAAGATGGATTCGCTGCAGATGTCGTTCACTTACACGCAGCTGCAGGTGTTCCGGGTGATCAGCCAGACCCCTAACTGGGGCTGGCAAGTGGGGCCGAGAGGCGCGTTCTTCAAGCGAGAGCCGCTGAACGAAGAGAAGCCGAACCTTGCGAAATTCCGCTGGTATGACGGCGGATTCGCCCGTTAGTTTTTAGGCGGCAGGCTCTGGGCGAACTTCACGGCGTGGGAAGTCCACTCCTTGAGGCTGTTTTCGTCTGACCAGCCCTCTTGGCCGACAAAGACGAAGCCCTTCATCGGGCGCCCCGTGAAGTCCATTTCTCTTGCGTGCGGCTTGCTGAGGAGGTTTTCAAGAGCAGGGCCGACGCGGAGCATCAGGTCTCCCATGCCGGTGAGACCGCAGGCCATATTGCCGTTGATGAGGAAGCAGAGGCCGCCGAACATCTTCTTCTCGGAGAGGCCCTCGACCTCGATCAGGGAATCTCGGATGCTGTCGGCAAGCTGCTGGTCGATCGGCATGCTATTAGGATGCACCAAATGCACGCCAGAAGAATATGCAGACCATGATCGCGCCGTAGCTCACGATGGCCCACCTGAGCTTCTCTGGATCGACTTTGAGGGACATCCTGGCCGAGGCGTAGCCGCCGCAGATCGAGCCTGCGGTCATGACGACTGCGGGGAGGATCAGGACAAGCCCGCTGATGAGCAGGATGACCGACGAAGTGAGCTTGATGATCACGCCGAGCAGGTTCTTGATCGCGTTGTGGCGGTGGATTTCACCGCTCGATGAGACCGTGAGAAGCGCGAGCATCAGGATGCCCATTCCTGCCCCAAAGTAGCCGCCGTAGACCGCGATCAGGAACTGGAACGCCATCGCCGCGACCTTTCCGACGGGGGCCTTGCCTTCACTTCGTTTGGGGCGAAGCTGCTTCTTGAACGCCATCAGGAGAATGGCGATCAGGATGAGGATCGGGATGGCGATATCGAAGGCTTGCTTCGATGTGTTTTTGAGGAGCACAGCCCCGAGAGCGCTGCCGATTACGGTTGGGATACCCAGCCGGATCAGCTCCTGTTTGATGTCTCCCCAGTACTCCTTGAACCCAAGCGCGCCTGAAAGAGAGCCGGGAAAAAGCGCGACGCCGTTGGTGGCATTCGCAACGATAGGATTGATTCCAAGACCGATCAGCATCGGGAAGGAGATGAGCGTGCCGCCGCCCGCCACGGCATTGAGCGCCGACGCTAAGAAACCTGCGATAAACAGGAGAAGCAGCTCGTGGGGTTGAGTCAGGGTCGGCAAGACCCCGGCGGTTTACCTGATCCGTTAGGCGAACCGCTTCAATCTGAGCGAGTTGAGGATGACCGAGACGCTGGAGAAGGCCATCGCGCCGGCGGCGTACATCGGCTTCATGATGCCGAAGGCAGCGAGTGGGATCATGACGACGTTGTAGCCAAACGCCCAGATCAGGTTGCCTTTGATGGTGCCGAGGGTCGCTTTCGCGAGGCGGATGGCCGTCGGTACACCGCGGAGGTCTGCTCGGAGGAGGGTCACGCCTGCTGTCTCCATGGCCGCGTCTGTGCCGGAGCCGATGGCGATTCCGAGGTCTGCTTGAGCGAGAGCAGGGGCATCGTTGATGCCGTCACCAACCATCGCAGTTTTGCCCTGCTTTTGGTAGGCCTGGACGATCTCCGCTTTCTGGTCTGGGAGGACTTCGGCTTCGACCGTTTCGATGCCCGTCTGGGCTGCAATGGCTTCTGCCGTTCGTCGGTTGTCGCCAGTGACCATGACGGTTTGGAGACCTTGAGACTTGATCTGCTCCACGGCTTGGGCGCTGTGCTCGCCGATGACATCGGCGACCGAAAGGATGGCTGAGAGCTCGCCATTGACGAGCATGAGCATGACGGTTTTGCCTTCGGATTCGAGGCTGTTGACCTGGTCTTCGGGGACTGTGACGCCCTCTTCTGCGGCGAGCCTTGGGGAGCCGATGATGACTGTCTTCTCGCCGATGACCGCGCGGACGCCTCTGCCTTTTATCGCCTTCAATTCTTTGACCTCGGAGACGGGGAGGTCGTCGGATTCCGCTGCTTGGACGATGGCCCGACAGATCGGGTGTTCACTAGGGTTTTCCGCTCCTGCAGCGAGGGCCAAGAGCTCCGGTTTTTCACCACTAATGATGATGAAATCGGTCAGTTCTGGTTTGCCTCGGGTGATCGTGCCGGTCTTGTCGAGGAGGACCGTTTTGAGGCCAGCAGCACGCTCTAGAGCCTCGCTGTCTTTGATGAGAATGCCGATTTCTGCGCCGCGTCCGGTGCCGACCATGATCGCAGCAGGGGTGGCCAAGCCGAGGGCACAGGGGCAGGCGATGATCAGCACCGCGACGGCAGCGACGATCGCCTGGGAGACATCGGATGTGAAGAGCATCCAGCCGGAAAAGGTAGTGATCGCGAGGATGATGACGACCGGAACGAAGATGCCGGAGACCTTGTCGACAAGCTTCTGGACGGGGGCTTTGGAGCCCTGTGCGCGCTCGACCATCTTGATGATGTTGGCGAGGGCTGTATCTGCGCCGACCTTTTTGGCTTCGTAGATCAGGCTGCCGGTCTGGTTGATTGTCCCGCCGACAACGTCGGCGCCTGCTTCTTTGTAGACGGGCATCGGCTCGCCGGTGAGCATCGACTCGTCGACGTGGGATTCGCCTTCGGTGACTTCGCCGTCTACGGCGAACGATTCGCCAGGGCGGATGCGGATCTTTGCGCCTGACTGGATATGGGCGATGGGGGTCTCGACTTCGTTTCCTTTGCGGTCAAAGACAAACGCTGTCTTGGGGGCAAGGCCCATCAAATTCTTGATCGCGCCGGACATCTTTCGGCGACTCCTCGCCTCCAGGTGTTTGCCGACGAGAATGAGGGTGACGATGACGGCCGCGGTCTCGAAGTAGACGTTTTCAGACTGCAGGTGGGCGTTGCCTGTGTACGCGATCAGCGCGTAGGTGGAGTACGCCCAGGCCGAGAAGGAGCCCATCGAGATGAGCGTGTCCATGTCGGCCCGCTTCTGGCGCATCGTTTTCCATGTTGAGGTGAAGAACCGTTTGCCGCACCAGAAGACGACGGGGGTTGCCGTCAGGAACAGCAGCCAGTTCGCCCACTCTGCCCGTGGGTGCCAGAACATGGAGATGATGAAATTGGGGAGTGTAAATGCTGCCGCGATAAAGACGCCGTGGAGGTCTTTTTTGAGGGCTCTGTCGGCTTCCTGCTCGACTGCCTCGGCGGCTTCAGGATCGTGGACTGCGGCTTTGTAGCCTGCTTTGTCGACAGCGTCGATCAGGGCCTGGACATCGCCTTCGAATTGGACGCTGGCCGTCTCGGCGGCGTAGTTGACGGAGGCATCAGTGACGCCTTCGACTTTGCCAAGGGCCCGCTCAACGTGTCGGACGCAGGCTCCGCACGACATGCCCGTGATGTCGAGTTCAGTTGGCTCCAGCTTAGGTTCTTCTGCCGTGTCCATTGGACTGAGAGAAAAGTTGGCGCGCCCGGCGGGATTCGAACCCACGACCCTCTGCTTAGAAGGCAGATGCTCTATCCACTGAGCTACGGGCGCGCAGGGTCAAAATTGTACCGCTGCCGACGGGTTCGGCCTGGGCGGTTGGTGTGAGGCGGCGACGCTGCCAACTTGAGTGCACTTTCCTAGTGCCAGGGACCTTTCCATGTGTAGCGGGAAACTGCGCCATCTTTGTCAGTCTTCCAGCCGCCCTCTTCGTTGTCTGAGTGGTCTTTGATTCCGAATGGGAACTCTGCGGCCGCAGGGTTTGTGTCAGCAATACTGACAAAGTTTTGCAGGCTCCAGTTTTCGGGCAAGTCGGGTGAAAGACTACAGTCCACATTGTCCTCAAGGAACTGCTCTAGCTCAGGCAAGTCGTCCCACGGTGTATCGGAGTCGAGAATCCCCGCTTCGCTCACCTCAATAATCTCATCAATACTGCCGCCAGCATCCAGATAAGCACCGTACGCCTTGCCCCACTTGCTGAGCTCAGTTTTTGCGATCGACTCCTCTTTCTTGAATTCCAGGCGAGCTTGGATCGCTTTTGAGGCAAAACCCAGAATTACCAGGGCGACTGCTGCGATCGGGAGAGTTGGCAGGATTCGTTTGAACGCTGCCGTTCGTCGCTGCCGGGCAGCCACAGGTGACGGCACGATCGCTTCGTCAGCAATCTGACGACTCTCAGCCTGTTTCAGCTCCTTCTCCATAAACGCCCTCTCTGTTATTGTAAGCGATCAGTGCTGACGGATGGACCAATGTTTTCGGCCTGCTCCCCGGAGATGATGTATATAATGAAGGATGTGGGATGGTCAAAGTCATTCTACGGGAGTGAAATGATACGTATGCGAGCATCGAAACTAACACTGCTGGCGATTATTCTGATTCCGGCCCTGTGCTTGTCGGGTTGCCAAAGCGGATCTGAATCGAGGGTTCTGGACGAGGGCGCCGTGACGACTCAGGCAACGACCGAGACCTTGTCACCTCCAGTGCCGATGGACGAGGAGCTTGAGAGCCTCGAATCGAGCCAGGAACCTGTCGTTGGTCAAGAAACCTTCGACAAGTGGAGTCACTACGCTGCCCCGTCCGTCGGTCAAGTTCCGGATGAGCTGTTCGACAAGGTGATTCGGCTGCTGGCCGATGAAAACTGGAGTGAGCTGAGCAGCCTGTGCACTGAGGAAGTTCAGCTCAGGTCCTACATGCAGCTCTACGAAAGCGACCAGCTGGATCGCGGGTATTTCGATCAGCCAGGTCCGATTCGATACGTGTTCGAGATGGATCATGCGCCTTTGGAGGAGCTGGTGAGCAGGTATCCAAGCCGATTCGCCGAATTTGCAGAATGGGCTAGCCGCCACTACTTGGATGGCTGGTGGGGGAAGGCGAGCGTAACTGGCCACGGGTACCGCGACATGCCTGACGCTCAGATCGGAATTGGTGGAACGGTGGCATCAAATGCAGACTGGAAGCTCGGCCTTGTCAGGACTCCGGAGGGCGAGATCAAAGTCAACTCATTCATCTTCGGCGCGCATTAGCCGTCCGAGGGCACCAATCTGCCTTCGATTGGCGGCAGCTTTCCGCAGTGTGTCACCTCGCCATCGATCGAGATGAAGAACACATGCCTCTCTACCTCAGGAGTCGTCTCGTACCAAACCCTGAACTTAGGTCCGCCGATAGCATAAGTCGCGAAATGGCCTGCGGCAATTTCTGTCCCATTGAGCAGCGCAGAAACTCTGACGAAACCGTCAGGCTCGTGCATCTCCCGAGACCGAACGTAGGTCCTGAACAGAAAGTCCGAATTCAGCTTCGATTGGACGAGGTCGCCAAGAGACTCCAGCCTTGTGACGAAGAAATTCAAGTCGGGCAGTTTTGGCTCCGGATCTCCAGATGGATGAGGTGGCCGGGCGAGGAAAGATGCACCTGCATCGGAATACCGGCGAGCTGCGCCTAGTGAGACATAGAAATCCACGGTGTCGGCAAAGAAGCCGAAACCACCCAGATCAGGATGCCTGGGGCTAAAGCAATTCCCCTGGTCCAAGTTAAGCTTGGTGAACACCTTTGACAGAAACGGATCGATGTGCTTGGATGTTCCTAAGTAAAGGAGATACTGGCCGTCGATCTCCACCGGCTCGTAATAGACACCGATGTCGTCCGGCACAAATCCCTCTCCACCTTGAACTGTGCCATTGGTCTGACCTCCAAATCCGCCTCCACCTTGGACTGCTAATCCAGTCGATCCCTCTGCTTCCGCCTCGGGCTTTGGCTCAATCTCAGCCGCTCCCAGAACGCCAATGAACGCCCCGGTGATCGCGCAGGCCGTCGCCAACCAAATGTTGTTTGTCATTGTCTGCTCCCAATTCCATTCTTGATGGAGTCAGCTTCATTCTGCGAATGATGCTGAGAGTTGGACGTTTCGACTCATCCCGGCGTATCGGTTAGCGCTGAGCGTGGGCGTGGGAGGAGTGGTCTTCGGCCAAGTAGGCTGGCACCTGGATGAACGCGGATGTGATCGCCAGCACGGCCAAAGCCACTGCAGCCCACTTCTTCCAAGGCTCGACCTTCTTCACGCAGCAGCCACAGCTGGCTGCCCGAGGCTTGAAGGCACCGAACACCGTCAAGCCAGCCATCAAGAGCGAGAAGCCGATCAGGTGAAGCCGCCAGGGCTCCAGGGCGTTGAGCCAGCCGAAGGTGGATGAGACGCCGCCGAGGCTGAGCATCGCGGGCAGGCCACAACACGGCAGGTGGGCCAGCAATGCTGCCCCAACAGACGTGATGCCCGTCCAACGTGATTTCAGCCGAGTTTCCGCCTTCACATGCACATTAATTGCATTAACGAGCGAGGGCTCGCCCGCTTATTGCAGTCAAGTTGCAAAAAGGCCTACTTGTCCTCGTCTTCTGCAGGCTGGAACTCGAGCGCTTGTGAGTTGATGCAGAACCGGAGGCCGGACTTGTCTCTCGGGCCGTCGGTGAAGACGTGGCCGAGGTGTCCGTCACACCGGGTGGCGAGCACTTCCATGCGGACCATGCCGTGGCTGGTGTCTGCGCGCAGCCAGATCGAATCCATGTCGTACGGCTGGAAGAATGCGGGCCAGCCTGAGCCGGAGTCAAACTTGGCGTCCGACTTGAAGACGGGCTGCTTTGTGCCCGCGACGACGAAGACGCCGTCGCCCTTGGTGTCCTGGAACGGGCTGCAGAACGGCGGCTCTGTGCCCTGCTTTCGCAGGATCCTGTACTGCTCCGCAGTCAGGAGATCCCTCCATTCGGAGTCGGTCTTTTCGATCCGATCATCCTTGTTTGGGTTTTCAGCAAGAAAGCCCTTGTATGGCCCTTCCGCAAAGCGTCCGTCCTCGATTTTCCAACCCAAAATGCCGTTCTCCTTTGCGCTCTGACGCTGCGCGGCATAGACTCCCAAGCCGCCTGCCGACAGAGCGATGGCTGCCACTGCAAGACTTGTCGCAGTTGTCATGGCTCTATTCTACGGCTGAAACTGCAGAGTTGTTGTTCGGCAGTAGGGCTGCAAGTCCGTCATAATCAGTCTTGAGCGATGGCGGAGAGCGCTGAGGCAAGCGAACATGAACCGACCATCACGCAGCCTCATCCGTTCGACTCTTGAGGCTGAGAGCCTGGAGAAGTCGCTCCGGCGTCTGTTTGTTGACCTGCTTGGCTGGAGCGAGCCCTCTGCATCTGACTCCTATGATGGGCTCACGGCGATCGCAAAGGTCGGCAATCTGACGCTGTTGTTGAGCGATCAGGAGCCGGCGGATCAGCTGAGCGGACCCCGCGTGATGGCCTTGGAAATGCGTGACTCTCACTCGTTTGACCTCCTCTTTCTCGATGCTGGTCCGTGGCAGAGAATCTCGGTGGACCGAGACAACCCAGGGTCGGACACCCTTGAAAGGCTGGCTGGCTTGGCGGTGCCGAGCATTGCAGCGGAATCCGGGGCTGAGAAGCTTGTAATTCAGGCCCTTCGAGACACATTTTGCCCCTCAGGAGCGGCAGAGGACTTCCTGGCGGAATACGAGAGAGTTTTTCTTAGGCACGTAGATTCAGTACGTGTGATCACGACCACAACGGGCCGTCGTGAGAAGCCGATGGAGCCGCCGGAGATGAGGACGCTGTTTCTTCAGCGGTTCCTCAATCGAGTTCTTCTCATCAGGCTGCTGGAGGACAAGGGCTGGTTCAGATTTGGTGGGCGGCAGGACTATCTCAAAGCCCTTTACGACGACTGGCAGGAGCGGCCCGGCCCGTACGCGTTCTATCAGCGACTGGCACTGGTCTTTTTCAATGCACTGAGTCAGCCCTCAGCCGAAGCCCGGGGGCTGCTGAGGTCGCAGGTTGGGCAGGTGCCATACCTGGGCAGAGGCCTGTTTGCTCCCGATCAGTTTGAGTCGGAGTTTTCAACGCACCAAGGCCTCGGGGTTATTCCGGACGAGCTTTTCGAGGACCTGCTCGGGCCGAGTGGGCTGCTGAACGTGACTCAATTCTCTGCAATGGAGGGCGTTCCCGAAGTCGTGAATACAGCCGTCTCTCCGGAGGTTCTCAGCCTCATGCGCGGCCGGCTGGTTGAAAGCGCTGGAGACGAGCCCGACTCTATCGAGCTTCAGATTCGGTGCCGACAGGCGATTGCCGACAAGCTCGGAGTGGATGTGGGTGACTTGGCTGCTCCCGGCGACAAGGCTGACAAGATTCTGGCTGGGCTGTCTGGCGTTCATATTTTTGACTCTCCTTGTGGGACCGGCTCGTACCTTGCGGCCATGCTGCTTGAGCTGGTGGGGCTGAATATGAGGTGTTCTGCGCTCTCAGAATCTGGCCCGGAGCCGCGCTCCATCGTTTCGAGAAGGCTGCTCGAGAACTCGATCAGGGGACTAGATGACGACGAGTTTCTCGTTCAAGTCGCGCGGTTCCGGCTGGCGCTGACTGTGCTGGGGCAAGATGACGACCCAGCACCGCGGCCGCTGCCAGACATCTCGCAGATCGTGCTGATTGGAGACACGATCGACAGGTCGAGCCTTCGCGAGTCAGGGGAGAGGGCGATGAGCGAGGGGCCACAGACTGAATTCAAGGCGTCCTTCGAGTGGAGCCAACATCAGAAGGCTCGCAGCGGAGATTTGAGACACGCCAGCCTCAAGACTATCGCAGCGTTCCTAAATAGTGAGGGCGGCACGCTTTGGATTGGGGTTGATGACGCCGGGCGAGCGGTTGGGCTGGAAGATGACCTGGCCCTGATCGAGGATGAGCAGAAGCTCGACACATTTGAGAACCGGCTGCGTGAGTTCCTAAAGAACCACCTCGACCCGATGCCGCTGAACAGCGTGAAAGTCACCTTCCCTGAGCTTGACGGCGTGCTTGTGTGCAGCGTGGAGGTGGACCCGCGTGATGGGGTCACCTACCTTGTCCGGAAAGACCCCCAGTCTGGGCAGGTGATGGAGGAGATCTACGTTCGTGACGGGATGCGGACGATCAGCTTGAAGGGCCGGTCGAGGGACCAGTTTATTCTGGGTCGACGCCCTTAGCCGATGGGGCCGGAGAGGCCGCCGCCGATTCCGCCGCCACCGCCAGATGCCTTCTCTTCGTCGTCGATCGGGGAGACGCCTCTGATCGACTTGGCGGACATCTTCTCGACATCTTTCTTGGTGGAGATGCCAAATTCGATGGCCTGGTAGTCATCGCCTGTCGAGCCCTTGAGCCGTGCGTCGCGATTGCCTTCGCGGCTGGTGAGCGTCAGCCAGTCCTTTTCACCATCGAAGTCTGCGCGGTGCGCCCAGATCATGCGCCAGCGTCCTTCTGGGAGCTCCTGCCTGGCTTGGGGGCTGCCCGTGATGATCGCCTTTCGGCTGCCCTTGTCGTACCAGTACTCGATCTTCTCTGAGAGGACTGTGACGGGATAGTCGCGCAGATTTTCTGTGTCTCGAACTTGGTCGTCTAGAGATCGTTCCGGGTCGTCTTTTGGAGGCAGGGGACGGTTGGCTTTCAGTTCGTCAGGCACGTAAGGCGTGAGCGGGGGGATCTCAACTTCTTCGAGCTTCTGCTCTTCCTCAGCCTTGATGAGGAGGTTTACGCCGTTTTCAAGCACGACGCGCTTCTCTTTGCGGTAGATGGTCGCTTTCGGGCACGACAGATTCGACTCTTCCCCGAAGAACTTGACGTCACCTTCGGCCACGAGAACGTCCGTGTCCCGGTTGTGGGTGATCTTCTTGGCGCGGATGATGACTTCCCCATCGGTCGCCCGTGCAGCGGTGTAGACCCAGATGTCGCCGTCTGCATCCATCTGCTCGGCATCGAATTCCCACTGGGCCTGCTCATCCTGTTCCTGCAGAGACGCCTTGCCTTTCCAGTTGATCGGTCCGGCGGAAATCGTCTCCGCCTTGGGACTCATGATGAGATTCTCCGCATCGACCTCTCCGCCTCCTAAGATCCCGGTGAATCGGCCTGGCGCTTCGAGCAGATCCTCATTCCGCAAGAACGTGAATTCGGGAGTTCGGATGTCCATATCCTCGTCCTGGTAGATCCTCGCCCCCGCATCAACGGTGAGCGTGTGGCGATAGTTGTGGTAGTTGGCTCTGGCGGCTTCGAAATGGTAAGGGTCGCCCTTTTCGGGATAGAAGACGCCTTCGGTGACCTGAGTGAGTGTCGCGCGGCTGCGATCCTTGGTCACGGCCATCACGGCCGCATGCGCCTCGATGGTCATGCGGCCCTTGCGATACGACTTGAAGTCCGCATCGTTCATCCGGATCCCTGGGGATTCAGGTTCGGATTTGTCGATCCGATACGCGGCCATCGCGTCGACATCGACGACCATGCTGACGGCGTACCAGGCAGCGGCGATGGAGGCCGCTGAGAGCGCCCACCAAGCCAGCCTTGATCCTTTGCCGTTAACTGATCGTGACATTCTGCGTCACCTTCTCATTGACAGACGTGACGGTGACCCCTGCCGTTCCTGACAGGCCGCCGTTCTCTGCTTCCAGAGTATAGGTGCCAACGGGCGCCCAAATGTAGAATTTGCCAGCACCATCTGCAGTTGCTGTGCGGATGATGTTGGCTCCGGACTTCAATTCGACGGTCGCACCGGCAGCCTCGCCGACGGGGAGCACCGTGCCTTCGATGTTGAATGGCGGTGGTGGGGGATCGTCAGATCCTTCCGGAGTCATCGCGACATCACCGACTTCGACGAGGCCAGCACTCGCTCCGGAGGGTGGGCTGAAGAACTTCGTGAAGTAGCCGGTCCTGGCGATGCTTCCCTGGAGCCCGAGGAAGACCGCGAGGGCATCGGGTGAGTAGGCGACTCCGTCCAGGGAGAACGTGCCATCTGCAGCCGTGACCGTTTCGACTCCGGCCATTTTGACTAGGCCGCCCGCAATTGGGGAGGAGTCTGCCGTGCTGACAGCTCGACCCTGCACGCTGACGGTCTCCGGGCCGATGTAGATGTCGCCGAGGTCTGCGTTCGCGGTTTTGGGTTCGAAATTGAACGTTCTGACGATGGGCGTGGTTGTGCCTGGTTCGGTCCAGGTGATCGTGATGGACGCGACGCCGGAGGACGTATCGAGCTGGAACGACCCGTCTACAGTGCTGGATAGAGTGGAAGCTTCGCCCGATCTGATCGTTGCCGCTGGCTCTACGCCTGCTCCTGTCTCGACCCAGAGGACTCGGCCGAAGAGGCTGACGGGAGCACCTGCTCCTCCTCCTCCTCCGCCGCCACAGCCAGCGATGATCGCTATGATGAGCAGGAGCGGGAGAAGACGGCTCATCGGCGGCCTCCTTCGACTCTAAGCGTCTCCGTGGTGCTTCTGGCTTTGAAGCTCCAGATTCTTGATCCACGGACTCTGGATCGGCGGCCTCTGTGGGTGATGTTGAGGCTGGCGCGTCCGTCGATCGGTTCGACTTGGATCGTATACGTCTTGCCTGGCGTGAGGCCGGTGAGCTCGACGTCGTATCGGCTTCTGCTCCGGCGCATTGAGCGGATGTCGCGGTACATCCTGCCCGCTCCGAGCAGGCTGGCTTGGAGACCGCCGAGGCTTGGGGGGAGGCCGGAGTCGTGCTTGAGGTCGAAGCCGTCGGTGGCATCGCTTGACCTTCCGATTAGCACTTGGCTTGTGTTGCCGTGCTCATCCTGTAGCCTGATCCGTGACTCCCAGCTTGAGGTGCGGTCGATTCCGCCTCCCCAGCCGAAGCCCCTCGCGAGAGGCGTGAACGGCATAGAAGGCGTCAGCGGCTGATCGGGGAAGAAGATCAGGACCGCGCCTTCAGCGCGAACAGATCGGACGAAGAGCGCTCCACCTGCTGGGAACTCAGTCGCTTCGACGAACGTGCCTTCGTCAGGATTTCCTGCTTCCGGAGACCACTCAAACAGCTTGGTGCCGATGATCGTGCCGAGGCCCTCATCGAATGTTGAGAGGGATTCAGCTGCCGTCGTCACCCAGATACGACTGAAGGGTGTCGCCCCTTCAAAAGGCGATGAGACTGCATTCCAGCCGGGCCGGAGATGGACCGCGATCGGCTCAGGGCCGGGCGCCCAGCCTCGGACTGTGGGGGCAGCGAATAGAGAGGGAGGGCGAATGAATGTGCCCGAGCCTCTCATCATGCTCCCGAAGTCTGGAAAGAGCTCATATCTACCAAGGGTGGCGTTATAGGACGCCGCCAAGGTGTCGTTGACCGGCAGGCCCAGAACCTGGTCGACCCCGGTTCGGAACGGCTGCAGCGGCATGCCAACCAGGTCCATGCCTTCAGCGGGATCGAGCAGATACTCTGCATCAAGAGATGGATGCTTGAGATCGAGGGCAATCGATCCGAATCCCTTGCTCACCTTTCGGACCAGCACTTCAGTGACGCTTCCGCCATCGACATGGAAGACGGTGACTGTCAGGGGCTGTGCGCGGTTGAAGTTCTCATCCTCGACGAGAAAGCCGAATGCATCGTTGACTGCGCTGGCGGAATGGTCAGAACCGATCCACTCCACCTTGACCGTGTAGTGGGCGGAGCCGGGATCGGGGAAACCTGTTAGGGTGCCGAAGAAGTTGTTCGGGTCATTGGGATTGCCTTGGCCTGTGGCAAATGCGCCAGCGGGCAGAGCCGCACGAGCGACCTGGCCATCAAACGGCATATCTACCGTAGCCCTGTAGATTTGGTCCGCGAACAGATTGGAGCTGAAGTTCGGAACAGCGGAACCAAAGCCTCCGGACATCGGGATGACGTCCTCCTGGGTGGTGGTGAAGAACCGGACGTCGTCGGGTCGCCAGAAGATCGGATAGACGGTGCCGGAGGAGAGCGTTTCATTGCCAGCCTGATCGCTGCGCCACGCATTGACCACTAGGCCGAAGACGCCAAAGTCGTCGGAGCCTGGAGTCGGCAGGATCGGGAATGGCTGAAGCAGCACGTGCTGGCCGGCCTGCTCGGTTGTGTCGAAGATCGGCTGGCGTTCTGACCAGTCAGCGAAGGACCTGCCTTCGATGGTGCTATTCGCTCCGCCCCCGACCGTGTCGAGCGCCTGCTGGGCGAGAGTCTCCAGGGCAGAGATGTCCTGGTACGCGCCGGGGCTCTGATAGAACTGGCCGTTCATCTGGGAGATGAACGCCGGGTGTTCTGCGTGGATTTTGCCGAAAGCTGAGCCTGCCATCTGGTAGCGGAGCAGGAAGATGCCGCCCGTGTTGCCGCCAGGAGGAAGCTGGGTGGCGAGCAGGTTTGGCGCGATGAACGGATTGGCGCCGAGGCCCGGCTGGCTGTACCAGTCGTAGAACGGCATGACGTCATAGAGCGACTCGAGAACGGCCTCTATTTCGCCCGCAGATGGGTCCCCTGGTATTGCGTTTGGAGTCCGCGCGATCGCCATTGTGGCGGAGCGAACCATGCCTTCATTCCAGGCATCGGTGGGGTACTGCGCGTCGACCATGTAGGCGAGCAGGAGAGTGTGGATGAAAGCGATGGACGCTGAGGTCTCGCTCGTGTAGATGGGGAATCTGATTTCGGGGCCGGAGGAGCCGTTGGCGACGTAGTATCCACCGGCTACAGCATAGCGGTCTTCGATGTCAGCGTCGAAGTTGAGGACGCGGACCGTGCTGGTCGTCTTCGGCTTGCCGAAGACTGCGTTGAGTGCCACCTTTGCGTCATCGAAAGTCTGCTCAAGGAGATCCTTGTAGTCGGATGGAAAAGACCGTTCGCCAGCGCTTTCAAAGGTGAGATGCAGCTCTGGATCTGGTTCGCGGCCGAAGATGACAGGCCGGAGAGAGCGTGTCTGGACGCTCGGCAGAGGAACGCCGAAGCGAGTGAGGACCACTCGCTGAGGAAGGAACAGCGGCTGCTTGTGACCGAGCAGATCTCTTTGAGCCGACCTCACGCCCGAAGAGAGCTGCGCCGTTCTCTGGGCAAAGGTGCGGACGGCAGCGTCGATCTGGGCATCGACGACTTCCTTGCGTGCGTTGGCGACCTCTACTCTCAGATCCGCGGCCTGCAGAGCTAACGCTGTGCAGGCCGCGAGGCAGGAGCAGAGGAACCTGATCGTTCCTCGCGTTGACATGGCCTTACTATCTTATGAAGGATCCGATCTCACTAAGAGTTCGGCTCGTGTCGTTATTTGCAAGCCCAAGCACTATGTAGTAGTACTCTTTGTTGACCTGCAGCGACGGCCCATCATACACAAAGCTGAGGCCGGTCGTCACCTGATGGCTTGAGTTCCAGACCGAATCGACCCCTGGTCCCGGGTAGCGGTCGAACAGGAACACGATGTAGTCCTCCGAATAGGAGCCTGCCGCCCACTGGAATTCGAGCGGATTGTAGAGGAAGGGGCGCAGGTCGAGGCGGTCCAGGACTTCGACTTCCACGATGTTGCTGAGGAGGCTCTCAGTGCGTTCGTAGTCATCCGGGAACCAGGCAGAGAGCGTAGTGACCGCGTATTCGTAGGAGCGCCTCGTCTGAACTCCGGAATCGAAGAACCAGGCCGAGAGCGGGTCATCCATGAAGTAGAGGCCGTTGAGGAGGCCGCCTACAACGTCTGCTCGGTAGACACCCCAGCCGAGGTGGTCGTCAAAGCGCTGCTCATCCCATTCGAGTTCGACTTCTGCGAGGAGGTCGTCGCGGAGATTTCTTGTCTCGCCAACCTTCTTGGCCTTGCGGTCAGGTTCGTACATCTGCTTGAACCACTCGATGTCACGCTGGCCGCGTCCATCGACCGTGGGCGAGACCCAGGAGATGGCCGTCAAGAAATTGGGGGGATCGAGTGTCGGAGTGCCTGCATCACCGAGGACAAGGTCGAGCCTGATTGAACTGTCAGCTGTGGGATTGACCCAGTCGCCGTCAGAGCGGTAACCCCAGGCCATGGCTGTGATCTCGTAGTCGATGCCGCCAACCAGGCGCTTGAATTCGTAGATGCCATCGGCGTTTGAGAATGTCCTGGCAGCGGAGCCTGCGCCGCTGTAGGCGAAGACGGGCATATTTTCGAGCAGAGCGCCGTCTCTGTTTCGAATCTCACCCCAAACCTCGCCAAGCTGGGTTTCTGGGGCTGCGACGATGAGAGCGCTTTTGGTCTCTTCACCAGCAAAGTTGTAGACCCAGGTTTCGCCTTCGTAGGTGGCGCCTGAATCGTCGAAGTACTCCGCTGTGATTTTGACCTCACCGTTGGTGATGCCAAACAGCTGGAAGCCTCCGCTGGAGGTCGTGATTGTGGACTCGCCGTCTGCGCGGACGATCGCTCCTCGGAGCGGTCCACTGTCGAGGTCAACGACTTTGCCGGTAATTGAGGAGCTTGCTGAAAAGCCGGGATCTCCTCCACACCCGATGAGGGCTCCGGTTAGCGCGGCGACGATGACGGCTAAGAGTGTGAGCTTCTTCATGAAAGATTCCTTACTGATTTGACGTTGTGCGGAGCAGGCTGTTACATACCAAAGTTGAACGCGAGCTCAAGGTCGAAGCCGTTCGAAGTGAAGGCTCCGCTGGAAACGGTCTGATCCCTGCTGATGATATCACGATGCCGGTAAGACAGGTTCACCGCAAGCCCTCGCCAAATTCGATACTGGTAGGTGAGGGATGCCTCAGTGATGTCTTGTGGCAGATAGCCGTTGATGCTGCCCTTCATGAGGAGGGCCGAGAGGCTGTGCCGGTCGGTGAGGCGATAGCTTGCCTGGAGGTCGAACGCGCCGCTGTCCTGGCGGAAATCGCTGTTGCCGCCTGTGAGCAGCCAGCTCGCCCCTGCTCGGTACGAGAACTTCCTGGAAGGTGCGCCATCGAGGCTGACATTGATCGACGTGGCGTTCGACTTGAAGGCCGAGTCGATGTAGTTCGTCTTGTCGTAGCTGATCGAGGAGTCGAACGAGAGGGCGGTTCCAAGATCCCACCGCGAGGTGAGGTAGACGCTGCTGATTTCGCTGTTCGAGCTGACTGTTCCCTTGCTGCGGTAGAGCGAGGTGCCAAGACCGAGGGAAAGAACATCCGATGGATCATAGTTGGCGTTGACGCTGACGCGCTTGAAGCTCGCTGTTCCTCGGAGCGGATCGGTTCCCGCTCCACCGCTGTATCCATTGCCGTTGAACCCGTAGCCATAGCCGCTGCTGAACCCGTCAAGTGAAGAGACATCGCCCGCATCGCTGTCGATGTAGCTGAGGTTTCCGCTCAGCTTTTCGCTGGGCGAGTAAGTGAGTCCAAACTGGACGTCGCGTCCGAATCCATCGTCTTCGCTTGTCTTGATTTTGCTGAAGCTGGTGCTGAGGCTCATCCCCCAGTCCTGGCCGATCGAGTAGCTCGACCGGAGCGCAAGGGTGTCGAGGTTTAATCGCTGCCGGGTGAGGTCTTGGGGGTCGATTGCGGGCGCGTCGGCCGTCTGGTGCGAAGCCTCCAGAGTTGTGCTGAGTCTGCCCCAGCTCTTCGAAGTTCTCAGCGAGGTTGTGTCGATGGTTGTTTCGCCGCCGAGGGGTCGACGCGACGCTGTTCGGCTCTGCGTCAGCGTGAGGGGTATGCCACCAGCTGTGGGAACCAGGGTGTAAGACGCGTTCGCCTTGGTGAACCTGAGCGGGGTGATGACCGCACCGCCATCACCGGCTGTCGACCGCTGAAGGGCCACGGTGTTTCGATGAGACACTTCGAAGGTGTGTCGTTTTGACGGCTCATATCTGAGGCGCAGATCATGTGCCTTCTCGTTGCGGTTGAACCCGGTCGTTTCGATGGAGACATAGCCTTCGGGAACATCTCGGAATGAGCCATTGAACTGGAGCTTTTTGTACTGGTACCGGAGGTCCGCGCCCTTCGCCGTCCCTGTTGAGGGTGTTGGCGAGTTGAACAGCCGACCTTCAGCTGAGTAGACCGTGAGAGAGTTCTGCTTGCCCAGGGGAAGACGATAATCAAAGCCCAGCACTTCGCGATCACCATTCACCGTTGTTGTCGGTTTGGGCGTGTAGAGCACATCGATGGTCGACGTGGACGGCATGTACCGGTTGAAGTAGAAAATGGAAGGGTTGTCTAAATCGAAGACGTAGTCGATTCCCGCAACTTGGAGGACGCCATCCGCGCGGATTACGATCGGCTCGGTGAGGAGCGGCTCGAAGGAGAGGAAGTAAGGCGTGCTGGCTGGGCCGAACCCTTGGAATCTGTCGAGCTTGGTTGAGAGCTGCGACGTGCTGCCCGTTGTCTGTCGCATGACGGTCACGCCGAGTCTGCCCGCACTGCCCATGTCATAGGTCGTTCCGGCTGCGAGCAGCCTGCCTCTCGATCCGGAGAAGCCGAAGACCTCGTACGTGACCAAGATCGTGCTGGTTGGCGGGACGATGCGCCCTTCGAGCGTTCGGCGATTGATGAAGGAGATCGCGCCTAGGTCGTAGTCGATCGTGTAGTCGGAGCCGAACGACTGCCGCACGCCGTCGATCTCGACAGTCTCGGAGCCTCGGACGACCTGCGAACTCTGCAGGAAGTAGGGGCCGGGGGAGTTAGTTCCGTTGAGGCTGATCGTGCGCGGTTCGCCGCGCACTTCGGTGGACATCGCCTTGATTTTGAATCCGCCCGATTCGTATCCCACGGATGAGCCGCGGAGAGTTTTGCTGAAATGAGCGAGGCGGTTTGTGTTGAGCAGGCGGCCTTGAATGTCGCCCAATTGGACCGCCCAATCTCCGCGCTTGACGTCGATCGTGAAGCGCTTGCTCTGCGGATCGTCGAAGCGGCTGTCCTGGAGGCTGAAATTGAAGTTGAGGACCCCGAGGACTTGGCGACCGGCGATGTAGACGCTGCCGACATCGGTGAAGCGCTGACCACCCATCCCGTAGGTGGTTGTCAGGTTGAACGCCTCTTGATCGCCGGTGACTCTGTGGCTGTGCCAGCCGAGCCGCCTAAAGCCGTTCATCGTGACTCGGCTTGCGATCTCCTTTTGGTACCACTTCTCGATCCACGACTCATCCGCGACAGCTGCCGCGCTGAGGGGCAGCGTGAGTAGGATCAGAGCGAGCGAGCGCTTAGCCAAGGGTTGAGTTGAGCACCTCAATACTGACTTTAGCCTCTTCTGCAAGCTCTTCGCGCCTCCGCTTGACCTGGCTGACAAGAGAGTCGCGTCGGGAAATGAAATCTTTGAATCCATCAACGATGCGCTCGGGTTGAGCGCTTTCTAAAGTGGGAGGGGCTGCGAGGCCGAGAGAGTTCGCCAGACCCGTCACTTTTGGATCGTACGAAATGAGATAGGGCGGCACACCGGCTGCTGCAGCGAGAATTCCCGCGTGGAGTCTGACAGCGATGACGGACTCCAGGCGAGAAAGCCTGCGCATCATGTCGCTTGGGTTCGTGATGCCCTTGAGAGAGGGGATTTTGCCGCCTGCAGCGTTCGAAATCTCTTGGATGAGTTCGGAGTCGTGCTCGCTGTCCATCGGGATCATCAGCGGCATGAATCCCTCTTTGACTAGGAGCCTGCTCAGTTCGCTGAAGAACTTGACCGTGTCTTTCTTCTTTCCCCACGGGCGGGGAGCGATGCCGACGGCCTTCATGCCTCCGGCTTGAAATTCATCTTCATCGGAGTGGACAGGCTCCGGGAGGAGGAAGGCCATATCTGCCGCGAGCCGAGGTGCTTTGGTGACTCCCAGCGCACCCAGGGCACTGACTGAACCAGCATCACGAACAGTGATCTGATCAGCAAGGTTGAAGGCGGTCACAGCTGACCTCTTCCCGAAGAATGACTTTAGCGGGCCGATGCCTTGACTCAGCAGAAGCACCTTCTTGTCCGCCTTTTTTGCCATGTGGACAATGCTTGAGTAGTAGATCGCGCTGCGGGAGCTGGTCACATCTTGGAAGATCGATCCGCCTGGGAAGACGACGGCATCACACTGCTTGATGGCCTCTTTGATGGCGCTGAGGTCTTTGCGTGGGACGGGCGTGACGCCGAGCTGCTGCACTCTTGAGAGGTTTCCCGCGAGGGCTCTGACC
This sequence comes from Fimbriimonadia bacterium, assembly GCA_029824475.1. Classification (GTDB taxonomy): domain Bacteria; phylum Armatimonadota; class Fimbriimonadia; order Fimbriimonadales; family Fimbriimonadaceae; genus JALGXY01. The sequence goes on from JALGYA010000001.1 coordinate 30,301, forward strand.
TCATATCCGAGGCCGTCAATGCCGTTGAGGAAACCGAGGAGGATTGCGTCGTCCCCTAGGTTTCCACAGCCAAAATATCCTGCCAGCAGCAGCTTTGCACTCATTGGGCATCCTCGGCCGGAAGCGTTCTAAACGCAGGCCATATCACTCCCCATGCCAGGAGGCCGAGTATACCGCCGAGCAAGAGGCCGATCATTAGCCGGGCCGAGCTGAGGAAGACGGGAGTGTGAAGATGGACGAGGGTGTTGACGAGGCTGGTCTGACCGACGGCCCCTGCGGCAAGCAGGATTCCCGCGATCGGTCTTAGCGCTGGTCGTTTTGCGGCGGCTGCGAGGGCCAGCAGCCCGAGCATCAATGCCGGATGGCCCACCATGAACTCCTTCGTACGCGGGCGGACGAAGAGCAGTTCATCGAGCACGGCTCGAATCTGAAGTTCGATGCCGCTCGCTCCTGCGCCGTCGTTTCCGGAGCGCATCATCATATAGAGCAGTGCGCCGACTGCGCCTACTGCCGCCAGAGCCGAACCCCAGAGCAGGGGCTTCTTGACGGCCTCTTTGAAGTCAATCTGGCTGCGAAGGACCAGGAATGCAGCGACCAAGATCGGGAAGAACAGAGCGACTTTGACACCCTTGAACATGACCGTCTGAAGCATGTAGTCGACGCCCGTGAGCGTGCCCGACACGATCAGCCCACCGACGAGAGATATGGCAGACATCCCTATGTAGGAGAGCAGGGGAGACCTCTTGCCGGGCAAGAACAGCCAGATATAAGACCCGCACGGGAAGACGACCGCCGCCAGCAACGCGAACATGTGCTTATTCCCCAATCCGATGGAAAGGCCTGCAACGCCGACACAGATCACCAGCCAGCCGATGCGCATCCACGGGACAGTGAGGATGGCGGAGCCGATCCAGATGAGAGCCGGAAGGGCTGCCAGGGTGATGAGAATCGGAAGCCAGGATGGGATTTCGGGCTCGGTGAACGGCCTTGGAGTGCGGACCGCCCCACCTGCGGCGACGATATCGGCTTTGACCTGCTTGATGAATGTCGCAAAGCTGTCGAGGGGGTCATCGGAAGCCTGCTTTGAAGGTCTGATCAGCAGCCAACGAACATTGCGTTCCCGGAAAGATTTGGCGAGGCGCTCTCTGATGGTTGAGCGTGAGTAGCGGGTGACTTCGGCCTGTTGGACGGCGTGAAGACGAACTGTGCGGTCTTTCAGGTGACGCTGCATGAAGCCGCCGCCGTCCAACTGGACGAATTCGGGTGCGACATACTTCATGTCGAGCTCGACCATGGTCTCGGCGAGCTCTCTTAGCAGGCGCTGATGCCCGAGGACCATGCTGCCAGAAGGCAGCATCCAGTCTGCGCCGAGGGCGTGTGAGTCGCGGATTGTCTTCTGGACGAGCTCGGAGTTCGAGCCTTCGACACCTGTGTGCCGGGCGATGAGCTCGAGATCAGCTCGTTTCACTGCGGCGGAGGCAAGGGGGTTGATTCCGATCGGTGTTGACAATGACTGCCGGATGAGCGCTTCACCTGCGGGTGAATCAAGTGATGAAGCGCCGGACCGAGGGAATCTTGCGCCCGCGTACTCCAGGACACGGCCCTGAATGATGTACGGAATGTCGGAGCCAGCTACCCGGTAGGGGAGGATCGCCTTCTCGACGGTCTCCTCTGAGATCGCGACTCCCGTGAGCCCGGCCTCCTTCAGCTCGTCGAGCGCATCCGAAACGGGGATTCCACGAAAGTCTGCAAGCTCGACGACGGACTCAAGATCGACTGCGATGCCGACCGCCTGATTTCGCCGTTCTGTCCGGTGGCGCTGAGCCATCGAAGCGAGGCTCAGCAGGGCTGCCAGCGCCATCGACACGACCGCCCACCACGGCAGCCTATTCTGAGTCTGCATTCGCCTCCATCCTCGACTTCAGACGTTCCAGAACCTCGGCTCGTCCCCCCATCGCCTGAACTGTGAGCATTCCCGCCATAAACCCGCCTGCGTGCGCCCAGTTTGCGGTGCCTTCCTGCGGGAACAGCACCTGCCACAGGAACCAGATGCCGAGGAGGATCACCGACTGGACGCGGAATGTCCAGAAGACGAGCGGCAGAATGATGAACTGGATTTTGCTGGAGGGGTGCAGCAGGAAGTAGGTGCCGAGCACTCCGCCGATAGCACCTGAGGCCCCGAGCATCGGATAGACGGACTGCGGGTCGACAAAGATGTGTGCGGTCGCGGCAACGATTCCCCAGAACAGATAGTAGAGCGCGAATCTCCAGTGCCCCACCGTTCGCTCGATGGTCGGGCCGAAGGCCTGCAGGTAGAGCATGTTGATGAGCACGTGCACCAGGCTGCCGTGCAGAAACATGCTCGTGTAGATCTTCCCAAGCTCTGCGAGATTGCCGCGGGTGTCATCGAAGAAGACGAGAGCGATCTCGTTCGGCCGCATTCCGAGGTCGGCAAACCGGACGGGTGGGCCGATGGGGGGCCAGCCTCGATCCCAGCAGAAGATGGCCAGATTCAGCACGATCAGGGTCCAGGAGACGATGGGCGTCTCCTTGGATTGGAAGCTGTCGCGGATCGGAATCATGGGAACCTGGGGGAGCCTGTGGCTGGAGGTTCAAGGATATCCCGAATTGGGGGAGTTCGTTCCGCAAATCGTGCAGTCATTGGTCTGCGGCGGGACGACAATCTTGCCGATTAGGCCGTAGTGGAGGTGGGAATGGGACACTCGAAGACGATAGAATGCGGAGATGGTTGGGCTGAACTGCGTGAGCCCCGCCTCCTGAACGCGATGCGAACAGACTCGACGACCACAGGATCCATCGGGATCAGGGCCAGATTCCTGCTAGCCGCGCTCTTCGTGTGCCTGCTTCCGTCTGCAGGATTTTCGATTCAAGACGACCCGGCTGGCTTGACCAAGCCTCTTGAGCAAGTCAGGTTTGAGCAATGGAAGGAGGTCGACCGGGATGAATTCAACGTCGTTTACGAGCTGGCGCTGCCTTCCGCGCACTCAACGAAGTATCCAAAGAACGACTTCGTCCCTATTCGGGCTCATCTGCCGATCCGGTCAAGGGCCGTGCCGGTTGTAGTTCTCACGCACTACTGGGGTGCGACGGACGACAAGCTGGAGCGCGAGCTGGCAAGGCTGCTGAACAACCGCGGGATTGCGGCCGTCATTCTGACGCTCCCTTATCACATGGATCGCACGCCAGAGGGCTACAGAAATGCTGAGCTGGCGATCCTGCCTGACCCGCACCACATGGTCGGTGTGATGCAGCAGTCCACGCTCGATATTCGCCGCACCGTGGACTGGATCCACACGAAGAGCGAGTTCAAGAAGGACGCTATTGGGATCGGCGGCACGAGTTTGGGTGCGCTTACGAATGCGCTCGGTTTTGGAGTCGAGAAGCGGATCAAATCTGCGTGCTTCATGCTCGGTGGCGTTGATTTGAGTCAGATCCTATGGAAAAGCTCGCGGGTGGTGAAGCTGCGCGACGACATGCGGCACGAGGGCTGGACGCAGGATTCAGTTCGTGAGGTGCTTGCTCCAATCGAGCCGAGCCGGTGGCTGAAGCCGGATGGCAGGCCTGCGTATGTGATTTCGGCCAAGTACGACACGGTGATCCCGAAGGATGCGACTGACCAGCTGATCGGGCTGCTGTCAGAGCCAGAGATTCTGGAGCTGGACACGGGGCATTACGGTGGAGTGCTCGTTCAGAGCCGGCTGCTGCGATCAGTAGCCCGCTACTTTGCGGCATCGCTGAACGACCAGCCGTTTGCCGCACCGGAGTCGTTCTTCTCGCCGACGCTGCGGTTCGGGGTCATCGCCTCTGCTGAGAAAGGGCTTCAGGTTGCAGGTGGCATCGATTTTTGGCGGGCCAGACATGGCGGCGGATTTGCCTCCGCGATGCTGACCCCACGGGGCGTTCAGACATTCGTCGGCTGGCCAGTGGGCGACCATTTCTCTGTCGGGTTCGCCTCCACGAGGAAGGCGACGACTTGGGGGCTGTTTTGGAGCATGATTCTGTAGAGACACTCGTCCAAGCCGCGCGGCGGTGCCTGCTCAAAACCTACGAGGATTTGGCGCTGTCTGTTCCTGGCACGTCCGTCTCGCATGAGAACGGGATGATGCTCCTGCTCGGACCGGCGAAGGTGAGCTTCTGCTGCTGCGCCGGTGGGTTTGATATTGAAGAGGGCGGGACAGAGGCGCTTGTGCTGGAGCTGCGACGGCTGGCGATTGACCATCCAGGACTGACGGTTTATGCTGCTTCCGGCGACAGGCCCTCCTCGATAACGCACTATCTGGAGAAGGCCGGGTTCCGTTCGCGGATGGCTCTGCAGCAGCTTGGGTGGTTCCCCTCTAAGATCGAGCCAGAGATTGATATGCAGGCGGCAGTTGGACAGGTCCAGAGAACGGCAGCGGCAATGTTTATGTCGAGTCAATTCTTTTCCGGGTCATCTAAAGACTATAGAAAGGTAGTTTCACTCGCAACTGCCAACTCTAGTCATCAGATATGGTCGTGCGGTCACGCGCACGCTCCAGCAGGAGCAGTTATGACGGCACATACTGAAGAGTGTATTGGAATATACAACTTATGTGTTCGAGACAATATAAGAGGCGAAGGCCTGGGGACGCGAATGCTGCGCACCTTAATGAATATGGCGTACACCGAAAGGCTGCCTGCTGTGCTGCAGTGTGAGGAGTCGCTTGTCTCTTGGTACACGCGTCAGGGGTTCCAGCGGCTGGGCGAAGTCCGGTCGTTCCGGTACGACCCGCGCATGACCTTTTGAGGGGCCAGGCCCAGGGGCTGCACGGGGTCCTGCGCATAATCTGGTCAAGCCCACCTCGGAGTCGAGGTCGGAGGCAAACTCAAGAATGAAAGTCAGCGTTATCGGGGGAGGAGGCCGCGTCGGTGCAGACGCAGCGTACGCCCTTCAGCTCGGTGGAATCGTCAACGAAATCGCACTGGTCGATGTGAATCTGGACATGGCAGCAGGCGAGGCACTCGACCTGCGGCACGGCGCAGCTCTCTGCGCAAACCAGACCTTCACCAGCGGCAGCTATGAGGCCTGCGAAGGCAGCGACTGTGTGGTCATCACCGCCGGCCTGCGACGCAAGCCGGATGAGAGCCGCCTCGATTTGATCAACCGCAACGTCGGCCTGTTCACCGGCATCCTGGACTCGCTCAAGGACGTCAAGCTGCCTGAAACAGCTACGATTTTGGTCGTGAGCAACCCGGTTGACATCCTGACCCACCTGACGGTTGAGGCTGGAATTCTCCCCGCTTCGCAGGTTCTGGGCCTCGGCACAGTGCTCGACACTTCCCGGTTCCGATCGCTCCTGGCTGACCACTTCAGCGTGGGTGCTGCAGACGTCAAGGCGACAATCCTTGGCGAGCACGGCGACTCGATGGTTCCGATCTGGTCGAGCGCGACGATCGGCGGTGTGGCTCTCAATTCGATCCCGGCATTCAACGATGCTCTGGGCGAAGAGATCTTCCAGTTCACGAAGAAGTCCGGCGCAGAAGTGATCCGACAGAAGGGCGGCGCTGGCCGAGCTGTTGGCATTTCGATCAAGGAAGTTGTCGAGGGCATCGCCCTGGACGACGGCCGACTCCTCCCGGTCTCCTCTGCTCAGAACGGCGTTCTTGGCATCTCTGACATCTCACTCTCCATGCCGACGGTTGTTGGCCGAGCTGGTGTTGTGGAAGTTTGGGAGCCGGCAGTTAATGATTCAGAGCGCGAGCTTCTGCTGAAGTCTGCTGCGAGTCTCAAAGAGACTTTCGCTGTTGTAAAGGGTCTGTAAGACTCTCTTATAGGCAGCCCTCTCCGGATGCCGGAGGGGGCTTTTTGTGCTTTTTGAAGATTGATGGATAGATTTGGTTGTTTCTGTGCTCTATGTAGATGTGGAGAATACGAAATGACTAAGCTTTTTGCTGTGGCGCTAGCCACAGCCCTGACATTTGGAGCCGCTCACGCCGGCAGTTTTGAGGACAATGGCTCGAATTGGGACAAGTACGAACGATTCGAATCCAGAAACGTCAGGATTCATCTGGCCATCGATGGTACGTCTGTGTCAAATGTTCATTCTGGAACTACCGGAACGTTCAAGATTAAGGCAAGTTTTAGCCTGAACGATGGCTACGGCTCAAAGGAACGCCCAGCCTGGGGCATTTATGAGTTCACAGACGTCAAAGTGACGATTGGTGGGAGGATCGTCACCATCAATCTAGGCCCCCAGCCTGCCGAGGAGGAGCCTGTTGATCCCATTCCTGTACTCAACGTCACACGAACCATCAGATATGACACGACAGAATTCGAATCGGCTTTTGAAACTGCTGGCACACCGGGCGCAGACATCGATATCTCGTTGGAGGCTATCTGCCACTTTGAGGTGGGCGGCTCGGGCAAAGGCGGCCTTGGTGGCGGCGAAGAGGAAGGAGGAGGTCCTGCAACTTCCGAAGATCCTACAGAATTCAAGATCGAGACGAAAGGCCGCGTTTACAATGCCGCCCTGATCAGCGCGACGAAGGGGGTTGTAGATTTCTACAACAATAAAACCCTCGCCACGCCGCCCTTCACCGTCAATTCGCCACCATGGGTTTCCAGGGTAGCGTGCGAGGACGCAAAAGCTAAGCTGAAGAGTGTGAAGCACTTGATCCAGAATGACACCGTGCAGAACGGAGGCATCTACCACACCAAAGCTGGGATGGTTGACACTCCCGGAGATCCATCTTCGCTCGAATGGACAACCCACCTCTTCACCTTCACCCATGGCAAGTCTAACCACATCACCGATTCTAAGTGGAATTGGGTCAGCCGCAACTTCGCCATTCGTGACAGAGTTGCTGCCAGAGGCTTAGTGCCTTCGCCAAACATCGGCGTTTTCTACAGTTGTGGGAGTGGATTGCAAATCAATGGATGGCTTGCTGCGCTGCAACTCACCGCTCAAGGCAATGCTGTTTGCGGGTTTGAGGAATACGTCTGGGCAACTCTCAAACCAAATGATGCCTCTGAGCAAATCACCGTCGGTGGCCAGGATGTCAGCACGGAACTCGATCAACCTCTCTCGGGGCATTCCGAAATGCTCCTAACCGAACTCCTCGCCGGTACGACGTTCAAGAATGCAGTTAATAGGGCTGACGAGGCCTTCCCCGCCAGAGCGTATCCTGTGGAAGTGCAACCCAACGTGTTCCGATTCGAGCTCAATCTGATGGAGACGGCCGGAGACGCGCTCGCGACGTTGCACACGGTGTATATGAGCAAAGGCGACAGCGATGCATTGGCTGGTGGAATTGGGCAGCACTTCGGCTGGTGCTGGGTATCGGGGCCGGAAAACATTGCAGGTGGAGGCACTGCACAATGAGAAATAAAGCACTGCTTCTGATTGCACTTGCTCTTGGCAGTTCTGGCCAGGTGCTTGCCCAATACCAACCCATCGACGTCTCAAAAGGCGGCAAGCTGGAAAAAATCGTTCTTGCTGATGTCTGGAAGACCGCGCAAGGGATGCATGAAGTGCTGGTCATTCCGAGCCCTTACATCAGTGACTTCAGAAAAGTCCTCTCTCCGGTCGCCAAGTATCGAATTGAAGAAGACAGTAACTTGGCGATCTTTGACTTTGGTAACGGAACTCTCACTATAAATTTCTGGGTTGACCGCGGCACCTTGCGCTCGGTGATCATTGGCAATTTGGATGAACAGGCTGACGTTTGGACTTTTCAGACAGAGGATTTCCCCACTTTGATCCGCACATTTTACCGGCAGTCTGTTGGAATCAACAGTGTCGAGTTTTCCATTGTCAACGCTGTCCCATTGGGTAAGTACGAGATGTCTGCGGAAGCCAGAATGGTGGATCAGAAGACTGGCTACCTGATGGGATCCTCACTGCGATGCGACGTGGACATGCGGACAGGCTTGATCACGCACATGTGGTTTCCGCGACCACCAAAGATCCGACGGCCAGCGGCCTTAGCGTCTGTCGGAAACTCGCGCGGGATGGCGGCAGACGCCATCGACCGGCTCGCTGGCTGGAAAAACGTCATCGTGGAGCTCAACAGTGATCCTGAGCTGATGATTCCTGCGCTGGGCTCCTACCCGCACGAGCTGAAGCAGAAGCATATCGACCATGTGAAGAGCCGTACAGCGATGGCAGTCCGGTTTGGGGTCATCACCCGGATTCTGAACGAAGGGACGCCGGAGGAGACTCAGGAGAAGTGTGCTGTCTGGGCGGACGCTGAGACTGGCGAGACCCTGGCTCTGGGGCTGTTCCGTGACTACACGATGGGCGGCAGCGAGGATATCCCGCGGATTCACCGGTTCCAGTGGTCTGGGGATGCGGCCTGGTCTGTTGGTGAGGTCTCTGGCGTGATTCGTCCGACAACTCTCGGTTCGGCTCCTGTTGGGAAGCTGGTTCGGCTGGGGCGTGGGACAGAGCAGGTGACTGCTGTGTTTGATCCCGCCCAAGGACTGGTTGGGATTGAAGCCCACGGCAGCTGGCGTCTCGGAAGGCCGGATGCAGCTCTGCTCGCTGTGCTTCGCACTGCACCTGAGATTGTGGCGGGCGCGAAGTTTGGCGGGTAGCTCATTCTGGTCCCCTCTCCTTGCGAAGCAGGGGGAGGGCTAGGGAGGGGGCCGAAAGCGGAGCGTCCGTTCACCGATGGAAATCAAGTCTGAGACGCAAGATTTGTCTGTCCCCCTCCTAACCTCCCCCTCATTCGAGGGAGAGGGACCAATCCAAGACCTGATCAGTGTGCCATGGACAGGCGCTCTCAGCGTTTGTCCGTGCAGCATCCACTAAGACATGGACAAGCCCAAAGCGGCCTGTCCATGGCACACGAGCGATTAGTGGTTTCGCGATACCGCGCCAAGAACCTCCATCCCCCAGCCCCCTTCCTCCTACAAAGCTAGGAGGAAGGGGGCTTCCAGTCTGGCCTCTCCCTCGCTTGGGGCGGGGGAGGGTCCGCCAAAGAAGGCTGCAATAAGCAGCGTTCGACGTGGATGGCGACCGTAGGGAGCGGTCTTGTCGCGCGCCACGCGTCCCGGCTGAAAGCCGGCCCCCTCCTGTCCTTCGGACATCCTCCCCCACCCCAAGTGGGGGAGGAGCTGATCCAGAAGCTAGGCGATAACTTTGTTGAGCGGGTACTCAACCAAGTCGCAGGCGCCGGCTTTTTTGAGGAGGGGGATCAGCTCGCGGACCTCGATCTCTTCGAGGATCACCTCGGCCGCCATCCAATCTGGATTGGCGAGCTGGGAGAGTGTGGGGTTCTTCATGGCTGGCAGCAGAGACAGAACCTGCTCCTGATTGGAGACCGGAAAGTTGAGCTTGAGGCCAACCAATTTGGCTGCCTTCATCGCGCCGGAGAGGAGGATCTCCATGCTCTCAAGCTTTTCGCGCAGCGAATCATCAGCCCAAGCCTCGTGGCTGGCGACGAAGCGCGTGGTGGACGTGAGCAGCGTGTCGATGATCTTGAGGTTGTGGGCCCGGAGGGAGCTGCCTGTCTCCGTGTTGACCACGATTCCGGCGACGAGCTGAGGAACTTTGACCTCGCAGGCGCCCCAGGAGAATTCGACTTTCGCGTCTATTTTCTTTTCGTTGAAGAACCGGCTGGTGAGGCGGACGTATTCGGTCGCGATCGTCTTGCCGGCAAGGTCTTCAGCAGATTCGATGCCGCTGTCGTTGTGTACAGCGAGGACCACCCGGATCGGGTTGGTCGTCATTTTGCTGTAGCGAAGCTCGCAGA
>JALGYA010000085.1 GCA_029824475.1 Fimbriimonadia bacterium
CATACAGATAATTTGACACCTAAACGACACACCAGCGAGCGGACGTCAGCGGATCTAGCGGGTCGTAATGATAAGGCTTAGAGCCCCTAACGTGCACATAATAACTTAGCGAAAGACCTAAAAGCCCTCTGTTAATCTGCGAGTCGTTTTGAGTCATTTAGGTTCAACTTGACATCGGGGTTGTTCGCTGTCAGCCAAAAAGTGAGACAGCATTGAGCAAGTGCGCAGGCTCGAATGTGCAGTCATCAGCGGGTCATGATCCGATTTAAGCTCTAATTCGCTTGCTGCTGGGACCCGGATTTCAACCGATTAGCAGGTTGTCTGAGAGTGTCGTCGGCTGGGAAGCCTCGCGGACCATCAGTGAATCTTTGCAATGTTGACAACCTGGCCCGATCGGTGGACGGTACGATCAGTCGAGGTCAGCGACGACTGTTCCGGCTGCCCTTCGCCGCCAGACTCGATGGAGCCGGCTAGGGAGCTGCCAAAAAAAGCGATGAAGCGGATCACATACATGAGCAGGTTTGCGGCCAATCTCTCGGCCGCCGACGTGGAGCAAATTGGGAGTCATGCAGCAGCCAAGAACAAGAAGGCGGGGGTCACCGGCGTTCTGTTTTCCCTAGGATCCATGTTCTTCCAGATCATCGAAGGCAATGATGAGCGGATCGACGACCTGTTCGAGTTGATGAGGCACGACCCGCGCCATTTAGGGGTTGTCTGTCTCAAATCCGAAAGCAACGTTCTTCAGAGGCTGTTTCCTAACTGGTCAATGAAAGCGATCAATCTTGACGCTGAGACAGGCCAGGTGATGGCGCCGATAAAGCTTATGCTGGAGAGAATTGGAGAATCGCGCCAGATAATCGACAGCTACACACAGCCGTCGGTGTCTCAGATGATGGAGTCGGGCATCAACCCACTCGAAGTTCCGCTGCAGAAGGTTGAGAGAGTCATTCTGTTTAGCGACATCTTCTCGTTCGGATCCATCTGCAACACCTCAGCGCTAGATGACGTCTCGGAGCTGATCAACACATTCCTCGAGATCTGCTCCCGCCAGGTCATGAGCCATGGAGGGGAGGTTGCCAAGTACATCGGAGACAGCGTCATGGCAACCTTCAAACCGGAGAAGGCCGATGGTGCGATCGACGCCTGTATGGGTGTTCTGGAAGACTTGGAGTCTCTGCGAGACTCAGCACTAAAGGAAAGTTTGCTCCGGGTCCTTTATGGAGGGTTTGGCATTGCCCAGGGAGCAGTCATTGAAGGGAACATTGGCTCAACGGTAAAGCTGGATTTTACGGTTATCGGTGATGCTGTCAATACGGCCGCTAGGCTCGAAGCGATGACCAGGGCCCTGAACAGGCCCCTTCTCCTTACTGATCAAGTGAAGCGTGGTCTAGAGACCTCGTGGGAGTTCGAAGATCTGGGGGAGATGAACCTGAAAGGAAAGGAAGATGTCGATCACATTTTCACGGTTGCTTCCAAACTCTGTCTTGAGCATGACCCGACTTCACAAATCGAGGACCACCTGTCCGGGTCCACCGGATGAATCAGCAGGCCAGGCAGCCAACGGCTGCGCCAAGCCGGAGTGGACTGGTGTGCGCCTCAGTCCGTGACTGACGGCCAGATTCTGGCAATCTGCGCTCTGCGAAACTCGAAGATTTGATGGACCTGTCTCCTAACGAATATCAGGTGCACGATTTTTCCCAGAATTCCGAATGGAAGTGAGTACCGGAGGACGTCCGTCATCATCGTGCCGTCGTTGCAGGCAGCGAATCGATGCTGATGAACCCAAGACTTGTAGGGCCCGCTCTGCTGAATGTCCGTAAACTCTCGCCGGTCCAAAAAGTCTGTGATGAGGGTTTTCCAGTTGAACGGTATTCCTAGCAGCTGCAGCCGGTAGTCGATGACTGAGCCTGACTCAATAGACTCCAGAGGGGAAGAGGTGATTTCGAACCGAAGGTGTGGAGGTGTTAAGAGTCCCAGGTTTTCGGGCCTCTTGAAGAAGTCAAAGACCTCGTCTAATGGTGCGCAAATCTTCTGCTCGCATCGAAGTTCGTACATCGCTACATCCTCCTTGAGTCGTACGCCCATTGGAGAAGCGCTTGCCTCTGCCTGGGCCGGCAGCCCAAATCGTTGCTTATGCAGTTTTTTCTTATCTGCGCTTCATGTCTTCGCATGGCATGCCATCTCCTAATCTGTCTGTCGTCGTCATGTGTTCGCCGGCCGCACGTGAACCGGCAGTACCATTGAAACCATCCCAGAGGGTCTTGCGGATGAATCCAGCCTTTTGCTTCCCAGTGCTCAAGGGGAAGGGACGCATCAACGCCAAACAGATTGCACGCTGGGTCCGGCGGGTTGGACAGCTTGGCCTTCGATCGCCAGGAGGCTGGAAATTCATCGAGCCACTCGGGATCAGAATAGTGCCCGCAGAACACTCCGAGCTCTAGCATTTCAGGAGGTGTCAGCCCGGGCGTAAAATGCCTCTTCGACTCCTTCATGCTTCGGCTCGCTTCCTGGGAAGACTATCCTCTGCAGCGTCGCAAATGCTCTTAAGCATCCCACGAAACATCCAGTTATGTATAGGAAAAAGGACGTACCAATACATATATCCCCACAGGCCCTTTGGGTCGAAGATTGCGGTCTGTGTGACCCGTGAAGACGAGGGGCCATTCTCAACGGTCTCAAACTGCAGCCACGCTCTCCCGGGCAGCTTCATTTCTGCCCTGAGCCGAAGAATCTCACCAGGAATGCATTGTTCAACTCTCCAAAAATCCAGTACATCTCCTGGTCTTAGCTCACATGGATGCCTCCTGCCACGGCGCATTCCGACGCCGCCGGCGAGGATGTCGATGAAGCCTCGGATGTTCCATAGCCATGTTCCGAAGTACCAGCCTGTTGAGCCTCCGATTTCCTGGATTGGACGAAACGCGGAACTGGCAGATGCCTGTACCGTCTGAGTTCTGGAGTCAATTATTCGACTCCCAAATTGCCTCGGCTTTGCCCCTGTGCGCAGCGCAGAGGATGAAACTGAGTCAGACCATCTTGTAAATGCGACCTCAGTCTCTTCATGCCGCATGGCTCGAGAAATGGCTGGTGTGAGGCCCATTGGCTGTACGCTGAATGCTTCCGAGGCCGCAAAGTCAGTCACAACTGTTGGGTTCTTGAGGCTTTCAACTAGCTTGCGCCCCACCCTGGCGTAAACGGGCGTTACCAGGCCCAGCCAAAGGCTCGAAAGGAAAGGTGTCAGAAATGGGACCGGGATCATCAGCCGCTTTAATCCACGCTGCCTTGCGTATTCTCGCATCACTGCGCCGTAAGTGGCCCTGTCGGGCCCTCCGACTTGGTAAATCGTGCTGGCAGGGCAGTCAATGCTTATTGACTGCACCAAGTACTCGACCAGGTCCTCAATTGCGATGGGCTGCGCCTCAACCTCCAGCCAACGCGGGCAGATCATCGCTGGCAGCCGCTCTACTAAGGATCGAACGAGCTCAAAGGAGAGACTGCCTGAACCGATGACGATCGATGCCTGCAGTTCAATGACGGTTGCGCCACTTGTCCTCAGTATTTTTCCGGTCTCTTGCCTGCTCGAAAGATGCTTAGAAAGCTGCGAGCTCGGATCACCGAGCCCGCCAACATAAATGATTCTTTGTACACCTGCTTGCCGGGCAGCATCTGCAAAGTTTGAAGCCGCAATTCTGTCCTGCTTCGAGAAGTCTTCACCAGCCGCCATCGAATGAATCAGGTAGAAGGCTGTTGAGACGCCCGACAGAGCTGACACGAGGCTTTCAATGTCGAGGGCATCGCCTTTGGCCACTTGAACATCTGTGTCAACGGTCTGCCTGAGTTCCTCAGGTCTGCGTGAGAGGCACCGAACCTTGAAGTCTTCCATCAGAAGGCGCCGGAGCAGGCGCCCTCCGATGTATCCCGAAGCTCCGGTAAGCAGAACCAATGAGTCTGGTCGTCCGTTCATCGCCTGTGGCTCCTAATCAAGAAATCTGGCTGAGTCAACCATCCGCTTGAAGTGCTTTGACCACTCTTTCTTAGCGGTTTGACTGGGAAACTCAACTGAGAGTGCCAGCAGTCCCTTTTCCGGGTGCTTGATCATCACGTACTTCTGGTTTGCCTGACCGTTCTTGTCGAGCACATCGAACGAAGCCGCTTCATAACCGCCTTTCGTTTTGACGATCTTGTACGGAGTTGCTTTGCCCTCTCTGCCTCTGAGAATGTAATAGAGAGCGGTTTGGTACAAGCGGTCCCAAGATTGCTGTGATGGCGGAGCAGTCATCATGCCCAATTCTCCGCCTCCCGACGAGGGCTTGGCCTTGCGCTGGCCAAACGAGGTCTCTGGCGTGACCTTCCAGTTGATTGGCAGGTCGACTTGGTAGGAGGCTGTTTCAAGCCGCACATAGCCGTCGTTCAGATCTGTGGATGTCTGTGCCTGCCCAATGAGAGCAGTGCAGCAGATCAAGTTCAGGATGTTCATGTTTTCTCCTCTCCGCCCCGTCTGCGGCAGAGATGAGCATATTATAGACAAAACATAGACAAGACATGAACAGGCTGTCAATTTATGGGTCCGCTGGCCTAGGCAGACCATTCACTCAAGGTCGAGCACCAGTGCGCTGACCGCTAGAGAGTCCGAAGCGACTTGAGGCTATCAGCGAATTCAACGAGGTCCGTGATGACGTAGGCGCGGATCTCAGCCAGCGTATCTTCATAAGAAGAAGTAGCCCGCCCCCCTGCAAAAATGAGGAAGTCGGGAGGAAGTCCAGCACGAATCTGCCGCAACTCTCCTCGTATTGCCTCGTCATCGAGAGGGTAGACGAGGCTGAGACCCAGGCCTTGAGCGCCGTTGAGCCTTACCGCTTGAATAATGTCCTCGGAAGGCATGTCTGGTCCTAGATAGGTGACGTGCCAGGACTGGAGGGATGCGACGATGGCCACGATGAGCGCCCCTAGCTCGTGCCGCTGCTTGCTTGGAGTCGTCACAATCATTCTGGGCGCATTGATTGGTGCGATAAGGCTGGACCGGACAGCTTCCAGCCTGGCCCTTATCACGGCACTGGCCATGTGCTCCTGGGCGACGGAGAGCCTTTTTTCAACCCATTCCTGCTCAATGTGATCAATCAGCGGCAGCACGACTCCCAGTAGGAGCTGCCATACGCCGTAAGTCGATGCGGCCCGGGCTAGTGCAGTCTCCAACCGCCTTGCATCGAGCCGTGAAATTGCGTCTACGCACTCTATATATGCAGGGCCATCTGCGCCCGCGGGCGATGTGCTGTTGACTTCTAGGGGGGCTGAGGGTTCTTCTGCACTAATTCTCTTAAGGCCGCCAAGATCCCGGATCTCGGCCGTGCCCAGACCTGCAATCTGCCCGATCTTGTAGCCGGCATCAAGCGCAGCCTTGATGCTTAGGAGTCGATCAACGTGATCCTCCGTGTAGAGCCTCCGGTTGGTCGCAGTCCTCTCGGGGGAGAGGGCATCGTACCGTCGCTCCCACGCACGGATCGTGTGTGTGGTCAAGCCTGTCCGCTCGGCTATCGAGCTGATTGTGAGTTGCGCGCCCATTAGAGACAATTGTAGGCGATTGTCAAAGATTTGTCAAGGTTTTGGGACCTAATTGAACCTAACTTCGACAAAAAGGCCCAAAAGATAGACAAAACCTTGACAGAAGCTGTACAGATGATATACGATGCTCTCGTCTTCGGCACGAAATGAAGCGCGAGGGCAAGGAATCAGAAATGAAACAGCTGAAAATCGTCACTCTCATCCTCCTCATCGTTGGAGGCCTCAACTGGGGACTCGTTGGTCTCGCCAACTTCGATCTGGTTGCAACACTTTTCGGTGAAGGATCTGCCCTGGCAAGAATCGTCTACGCCCTGGTTGGCGTGTCAGCCCTTGCTCAAGTCGGATCACTCTTCGCCAACGACTCTTCCACGCAAATGAGCCACGCAAGCTCCAACTAAATCAAGAAAGCAAAAAGGAATCAACAATGAAAAAAGCAATCGCTCTCGTCATCTCGTCCATCGTCTTCTGCTCCATCGCAGCTGCACACGACCATCACAAGGACATCGTCGACACTGCGGCGTCGTCCAAGGATTTCAAGACTCTGGTTACGGCCGTAAAGTCGGCTGGTCTTGTTGAGGCCCTCAAAGGCAAGGGCCCCTTCACCGTCTTCGCGCCGACTGAGAAGGCCTTCCAGAAGCTCGAAAAGTCTAAACCCGGCACGATCAAGATGCTGCTGATGCCAGAGAACAAGAAGATGCTTCAGGACATTCTGAAGTACCACGTCGTCTCTGGGAAGGTTATGGCCGCCGACGTAGTGAAGCTCGAGTCAGGAACGATGGTTCCGACCCTAATGAAAGGAAAGGACAAGAAGGACAAGAAGATCAAGATCACCATCAAGGACGGGGTCATGATCAACAACAGCAAAGTCATCAAGACTGACATCGTCTGCAAGAACGGCGTCATTCATGTGATCGACACAGTCTTGCTTCCAAACTAGCCGCGAGGCATGAACTGAAGTGGGTGCGGTCGTTCGCCAGAGGCGGCCGCACCACTTTTTGCTTTAACCTTAGATACGCATGGCTTCCTTTGGCCCGAAAAGGCCCCTTAAAAACGTATCAAAAACGTATCAGTTTTTCTGATAACTGCTGAATCCAGGCGACACTGGCCGACACAGAAATTGCTATATTTGAACCTAAGACGGTACTTTTTGGTACTCCATGACACCCCCATCGGAGCACCTGTTAATCAGCGGGTCACAAGTTCGAGTCTTGTTGGGGCAGCCACTCTTTTGAACCGAAATCCACCTTTCGAGGTGGATTCCTTGGTTTGTCACCCTCATTTCAGGTGTTTGGAGAACACCAACTCGGGGTCAGGCGAAGACTGTGATGATCGCCAAGAGGAATCCGCGTATAATCCGCACAATGTCGTCAGGATTCTCAGATCCTAGTGAAAGAGCTGGCCTGGGCAGGGCTGTGGCTGACCATCGAGTCGGTCGGGCTCAGTCTCTCGTGACTAGGGGCCTCTTTGCGGGAGGCTTCCTTCTGGTCTTTTTGGGGGCCCAAGCTGTGCCGCCTCACACCCCAAAAACGACTCTAGGGCAGGATGGCTCGGCGATTTTTGAGTCGAAGATCCGACCGATCCTTCAGGCGAAATGCGTCGCCTGTCACGGTCCCAATCTTCAGGCGGGGGATATCAGGCTCGACGAGCCGATCTCGGCTGACGTGGCCGCCAGGTTGGCCAAGGCAATCTCCTACACGGATGAAGTTGAGATGCCCCCATCTGGCAAGCTGCCGCCCGATGAGTTGGCCTATCTTACGAAATGGGCTGAAGCCGGCGCGCCGTGGCCTGAGACCCCAACGATCACATCTGAAGCAGCCTTCTGGGCATTCGTGGCGCCTCAGCACCCCGACGTGCCTGAAGTCACTGATCGCGTGTGGGGCAAGAATCCGATCGACGCATTCATCTTAGAAAAACTAGAGGATAAGGGATTTGAACCGGCTCCGCCCGTAGACCGTCGAACTCTCATCCGCCGGGCAACCTTTGATCTCACCGGCCTTCCGCCAACCCCCCAAGAGATCGAAGCCTTCCTCGCTGACACAGAGCCGGAGGCGTTTGAGCGTCTCATTGACAGGCTCCTTGCCACCCCGGCTTATGGGGAGAGGTGGGGCCGCCATTGGCTCGATGTTGCCCGCTACGCCGACTCGAATGGCCTGGATGAGAACCTCGTTTTTCCCAACGCCTGGCGGTACCGAGATTGGGTCATCAATGCTGTCAATGATGACAAACCGATTGATGAGTTCCTGAAGGAGCAGCTGGCTGGCGATCTTCTTCCAAATGCTGGTGACGATGAGATTATCGCGACAGGATTCCTCTCGATCGGCGCAAAAATGCTCGCCGAAGATGATCCCGACAAGATGGAGTACGACATCATCGATGAGCAGATCGATACGTTCAGCAAGGCGTATCTGGGCTTGACGATGGCCTGCGCGCGGTGCCACGACCACAAGTTCGACCCGATCCCGGCCAAGGACTACTACGCACTCGCAGGCATATTCAAGTCGACCAAGACGATGGTCAATCATAAGGTCGTCGCCCAGTGGGTCGAGCGGCCGATCGGTTCAAAGGCTGACCAGGAAAAGCTGAGCGAAGTCGAGGCTGAAGTCAAAACGAGGCGAGATACAGCGGACGAGAAGCGCAAGGCCGCTGGGGATGCCCTGCTCAAGGAAATCAGAGCGAAGAAGGCCGAATACGAGGCGGCTGGCAGAGAGCTTCTGGAAAGGGACGGAGCCAAGGCAAATCTCAAGGCTGCGATCGATTCGCCGAACGGCGATGCTCCCTCAGGCGCCATCGTCTGGGAGTCTGAGGACTTCAAGTCGAGCAATCTCAAGGTTGACAAAGGCGGCTATGGAAAAGAGATTGGCGTCCTGCTCAACATCGGTAAATTCCCGAACTTTGCGGACTACGAAATAGAAGTTTCAGCTGCCGGGCCGTATCAGCTCGATCTTCGATACGCGGCTGGCGACGCACGTCCAGTGAAGATCTTTGCCAACGGCACGCTGGTGATCTCCAGCGCGGCCAGCAAGGTCACCGGCGGTTTCTATCCTCAGCACCAGGTTTGGGAAGCAGAGGGAATTTTCGAGCTCAAAGCGGGCAAGAATCTCATCCGAATTGAGCGAGAGAACTTCGTTCCGCACATCGATAAACTCCTTCTGATCCCCCGACCGGGCCAGAAGCCGACGGAGCTTCTCGGTGCAATCGCGAGTGGCCAAGGCCTTTTAGCAGAGGTCGTTAGGGCGACGGCAGATCAGATCAAGAAAGGCGATGAGATCAAGCTCAACCTGCCAGACAAGGCTGATCACCTGTTCGAGGAGCCAGTGGCAAGTGAGCTGAAGCAGCTTGAAAAGGAGATCGCTGATCTCAACAAGACCAAGCCGGTCGTTCCGATGGCGATGGCCGTCCGAGAAGGCGAGCCGACCAACTTGAAGGTTCAGCTGCGGGGCAATTACTTGACAGAAGGTGAAGAAGCGCCAAGGCGATTCCCAACCGCTGTAACGGGCCCCGATCATCCCGAATTAGCCTCCGATACCACCGGGCGGCTGGAGCTGGCTGATTGGATTATCGATGAGAAGAACCCTCTGACAGCACGTGTGTTTGTCAACCGCGTCTGGCGGTGGCGATTTGGCCGCGGGCTCGTCGGAACTGTCGACAACTTTGGCGCTCTGGGCGACCTGCCATCACACCCTGAGCTTCTGGACTGGCTGGCGACGACCTTCGTCGAAGAGGATGGCTGGAGTCTCAAAAAGCTGCACAAGCGACTGATGCTCACCAACACCTACCAGATGGGCGGGGAGCACAACGCAGAGGCTGCGGAATTTGATCCTGAAAACCGTCTAAGGTGGAAGTTCTCACGAAAGCGGCTGGAGGCCGAGGCGATCCGGGACAGCATTCTGTTCGTCGCTGGGCAGCTGGATCGAGAGATGGGCGGCAGCCTGATCAACTTGAACCCACGGCAGTACGTCACCAGCAACAATAACATCGACCCGATCAAGTACGACAGCCGCCGCCGCTCGCTCTACCTGCCGGTGATTCGCTCCGCGCTCTACGATGTCTACACGGCGTTCGACTTTGGCGATCCGACGGTGATGAATGGCAATCGCCCGAGTACGACGGTCGCGCCTCAGGCTCTGTTCATGCTGAACAGTTCAATCGTGTTGAGCGCCTCGAAAGACCTTGCCGCAAACATGCTTGCGCAGGAAGGCTGGACTGATTCACAGCGGGTTCAGCATCTGTATCAGACCTGCTACGGACGCCCTGCATCCGCTGATGAGGTCTCAACTGCTCTTGAGTTCATCCCTAAGTTCGAAGCCGCCTTTGGCAAAGCAGAGAACCCCCGACTGAGCGCCTGGCAGAGTCTCTGCAAATCGGTGCTTGCATCAAACGAGTTTGTCTATGTGGAATAAAGATTTTCTGACCCGGCGAGACCTTCTGAAGCAGAGTGCTTTGGGCTTCGGCAACATCGCCCTTATGGGCCTGCTCGCGGAGCAGGCGAGTGCTGGCGTGATTCAGGACAACCCTCTGAATCCGCTTGCTCCCAGGTCGCCGCACTTTCCAGCGAAGGCCAAGCGCGTGATCTTCGTTTTCCTGCACGGTGGACCAAGCCAGGTCGACACATTTGACCCTAAGCCTCTGTTGACTCGGGATCACGGCAAACCCTTCACGGGCGAAATGCCGCGCATCGTCTCAGGCGTGACGGGAAATTTGCTCAAAAGTCCATGGGATTTCAAGCACTATGGTGAGAGTGGAATCGAGGTCAGCGATCTGTTCCCGCATGTGGGGGGCGTTGTTGATGAACTCTGCTTTGTCAACTCCATGCACGGGTCCAATTCACGTCACGGCGGGGCTCTGCTTGAGCTCCATACGGGCAGCGACACATTTGTGCGCCCATCGATGGGTTCGTGGGTGACTTACGGACTCGGATCCGAGAACGAAAACCTGCCAGGGTTCCTCACCGTCTGCCCAACTCTCACTCACGGTGGTGTGGGCAACTGGAGCTCGGCCTTCCTTCCGAGCTACACCCAGGGAACGCCAATCGGGAACGCAAGCATGCTGACCGAGCAGGCCAAGATTCCGTTCATTGAAAACAACGAGACGCCGCCCGAGGCACAGCTGCTTGAGATTGAACTCATGAAGAAGCTGGGCAAAGACCAGCTCGATCACATGGGGCCCGATCCAGCGCTGGAAGGCCGAATCAACTCATTCGAGCTGGCTTTCAAAATGCAGCTCGAAGCGCCAGAGCTTCAGGATATCGAGAGCGAAAGCCCTGAGACCAAGAAGCTCTACGGGATCGATGATCCGGTGACGAAAGACTTCGGTCACCAGTGCCTTCTTGCCCGCAGATTCTCCGAGCAGGGCGTCCGGTTCGTTCAGATCTCCCACTCGTATAAATGGGATCAGCACAGCGGCCTGC
>JALGYA010000302.1 GCA_029824475.1 Fimbriimonadia bacterium
AAGAGCTCGAAATCGCTTTGGCAATCGAGCCGAAGTTCCACGACGCCATCGTTGATCTGGTCGATGCATACCATATGGAAGGCAGACTCGCCGATGCTCTCGCCTTGCTGGACTCGGCTCAGGAAGAGCATCCAAAATGCCCCCACCTCCTGGTGTCGCGGAGCTTTATTGAATTCGGCTCAGGCGGAAGGGAGGAGTTCGAAGCCGCACGAGAATCCGCACGAGAAGCCGCCAAAGAGGCGGTTCGCCTCGCTCCTGATCTTGCGAGCGCTCAGTACCAGCTTGGGTTCCTGTCGCCGCCCGAAGACTCCGAGCCCCACTTCCGCAAGGCGATCGAGCTGCATCCCGGGCAGCCGCAGCTCCATATTGGCTTGGGCCACTATCTTTATGGGAGGGAGAGATACACCGAGTCCGAGGCGGAGTATCTGAAGGCGGTCAAATTTGGAAAGGACGATCCCTTCGCGCACTACATTCTGGGACGCTTCTACAGCAATACAAGAAGGTTTAAAAAAGCTGAGCCGCTGCTGGAGAGGTCAATCTCGCTCGATCCGAATTACCTGGCTCCAAGGCACTCGCTCGCTGTC
This sequence comes from Fimbriimonadia bacterium, assembly GCA_029824475.1. Lineage (GTDB taxonomy): Bacteria > Armatimonadota > Fimbriimonadia > Fimbriimonadales > Fimbriimonadaceae > JALGXY01. The sequence goes on from JALGYA010000302.1 coordinate 585, forward strand.
CTTTTCACTCGAACGCGACGATTCCAGAAGGCGGAGGCCGAGCTGCGCACCATTATCAAAATGGATCCGATGAGCGAGCTGGCTCACATGCGGCTGCCACGTGTGCTGGAGCTGACAAATAGGATCGAAGACGCCGAGTTCGAGTACAGAACTGCAGCCAGACTGTATCCGTTTGACGCACAGCTTCAAACCAACGTGGCGAATTTCTATTTACAGCGCGAGCAGTATGAGACTGCTCGCATCTATGCACAAGCCGCCATCAAGCTGCTGCCAACTTACTACCAGGCTCGGTACATTCTCGGATTCTGCCTTGACAAATTGGGGCAATTGGAGGAGGCAGAGAAGGAGTTTAGAATCGCGCTTGAACTGAAGCCGCTTCAAGCCCACAAAGTAGAGATGCTTCGAAAGCTTGGACTAAATCTGATTAGCCAGAACCGCCTTGAGGAAGCGGAGCCTGCGTTCCGACGGGGGCTTGAGCTTGCCCCAGGCAACCTCTTGATTCACCTCGGGCTCAACAGGAATCTGCTGGCGCTTGGCCGATACCAGGATGCCATGCATTCTTGGGAGAACGGAGTGAAGGCAGCTCCAAACAACGCCTTTTTCCATGCATCTCTCGGCAGAAGTCAAATCGAGAATCACCGATGGGAAGATGCGGTGCTGACGCTGAAGAAATGCATTGAAATTCAGCCTGACGGTCCAAACGCCCTCAGTGCCCTCAACAACCTCGGATTTGCTCTGGTCCACCTTGGCCGGATTTCCGAGGCTGAGGAGGTCCTGACTAAAGCGCGCGAGCTCAACGCTGAAGACCTCGAGGCATCCTCAAACTGGGCCCTGCTGCTTGCGCATAAGGGTGATGCCCTTGATGAAGCCCTTGAGCTTGCATCAGCTGCTGCTTACGTTCCTGACACACCAGGCCAGGCCTGGCAGACGCTCGGATTTGTCCACTTCAAGCGAGGCGAGTATTACGAGGCGATCGGAGTTCTTGAGGAGGCCGCTGAGAGGTATGGAATGGTGCCGCTGGCTGCTGACGCTCTTGTGCTGTTAGGCCAGGTCTGCCTGGCAAACGGTGACCCAGCTTCGGCGATCAGTGCGTACCGCGAGGCGCTCGCCATCGAGCCGGGCAATGAGGCCGCATTTGAGTCGCTGATGCGCCTGGATGATGTCAAGTACTTCTCGCCGTCTTCGCCATAAAGCCGTGCACGCGCGGGGTTTCTTTGTGTTTGGCGATTGAATGGGCAGAGATCTCCTGCCCGACTCTTTGTGGCAGGAGATCACGAACTCTCTTTTTGAGGAGACCACATGAGAATGAAGCTCTTTTCTAAACTTTGTTTTGCCGCAGCCCTCGCTGCCTTGGCAGCAGTTTCGATGGCCCACTCAAGGCTGTACGGTACGAGCGGGAATCCGTCCGGACATGGCAACTCGATCTGGCGCATCGACAAGTCGACTGGCGCCTGGACTCATCACATGAGTTTGGGTGTGCCTGGCTACGGTGTGATGAGTGCCTACAACCCGGACGACGGGCTGCTCTACCACGGCTCTAGCGACGGATACTGGCTCACGATCGATGTTGAGGCAGCTGTCGTGGTTTCATCGGGCGGAGTTTCATCTGGGACGATGGCAATGACCTACGATCGGACGACTGGAACGTTTCTTACGACTGATCACAGCCGCTCGCTCTACAGCACGACCACGTCAGGGCACTCGACGAAGATTGGTGAGTTTCCCGTTCCGATGAAGGGGCTTGCGATCTCTGGCGGCACCCTCTACGCCACGTCTAGAGACGCGAACCTGCTCTACACTGTTAATCCATCAGACGGTGCGATCTTAAAGACGGTCACCATGACCAACAGTGACTATCTGGTCAACTCTACTCGCGGGCTGGCCGCAGAGCCCTGCACGGGAGAGCTCTGGGGCGTATTCCACTTTAGTGGCCTCGGAAAGCGAATTCTCGGGACAGTTGACCCGCAGACTGGTGTGGTGACGATCAAGGGCGAAACCTACTGGGGGATCAACAGCATTGCCTTCATCCCAGTCGATCCTGTTGATCTAATCAATGCTCTGATCAATGACGTCATCGCCCTCAACCTACACAACGGGATTGAGAACGGCCTAGACG
>JALGYA010000303.1 GCA_029824475.1 Fimbriimonadia bacterium
AAGCCGTAGATGGAATGCCGCAATCCAAAAAAGTCAGCGCAACCGCCGCACCGTGATCCCTGAAGGAAAGGGGGTCTCGAACCGCCGCAACACCTGTTGCCTTTCCGGCGTGGACGCGCAGCCCTCGACCCTTCAGGTGACGGATCAGAGCGGACGCTGCTGTGGACTTGCCTGAATTCATGCAGGTGCCGACAACCGCGATAATCGGAGGCTGGTTGACCGGCTTAGGAGCAGCTGAGAGGCCGTAGTCAGACAGGATCACCGGCTCACCCTGCAGGATGGGCGCACCCATCGCTTCGAGTTTGATCGGGCTGCCCATGCCGACCATCTGGCCGTCAGCACGGCCGATCACGCCGCCCACGTTAAGCAGGTGGAGTTCGTCGCCGGATTCAATCGACTTGGGGACGCGTCCGCTAAAGCCGCGCAGCGCTGACCTGCTGCCAAGAACACCGACGATTACATCACCAGGAACCAGCTTCGAGCGTCGGCCCGTGACCAGCTCTAACTCGCCGTAGTCTTTGCGCTCAGAATGGACGCGGCAGACAATTGCTGCGCCCTCCTCACAAACGGGCTTGGGCTGGACGTTTAGGTAGGGACCGAAGCCGAACGGGAGGCATGAGCTGGCCAGCTTGTCCGGTCGGATTCGCAGCTTCATGGCCGTCATTTTGTCTCCGTTGCTCTGGCGGGGATCGAAGACCCCCGAATACTGAAGCAGAAAGTATAGCAGTTTGAACTTAGCATCGCCGGGTCATTCCTAAGTGAAAAACCCCCTCACTGGAGACCAGTGAAGGGGTTTCTTTATCTCAGCCTATCAGGGTTCTACTCTTCGTCTTCGTCCAGGTTCTGAGTCGCCTGGTCTTGAACCGAAGATCGCCGCTTGATCTGGCCGTAGGCACTGCCGGATTCAACACCCTCAGCAGCCGCTTCAGGCTGGGCCTGGAGCCGTGTCGCGCGAAGCTTGGCTTCCCGGGAGGCTTCTGCCATGAGACCGTTGTTGGCGCCTCGCTTCTTGATGATCGCCTTATCCCACAGATAGAGGATCGGCGCTGCATTGAAGATCGAGGAGTAAGTACCAACCACGATACCGGTCAGCATCGCAACACACATGAACTTGAGTTCAGGTGTTGGCGTTCCGATCGCGATCAGAATCGCAAGCGGCACGACAGCGGTGACCGACGTGTTGATCGATCGAGCGACCGACTGAGTAATCGACTTGTTGACCAAGTGCTCGAACGTCTCGCCGCCATGCGGTCGGCGGAGGTTCTCACGGATTCGATCGAAGATGACGATCGAGTCGTGGACCGAGAAGCCGATCACGGTCAACATCGCGGTGATGAAGAGCGCGCTGATTTCCCAGCCGAGCAGGAAGCCGACTATGCCAGCCGTACCGACAACAACGAGAACGTCGTGAATCAGTGCTGCAATAGCCGAGAGACCGAACTTGAGACCGTTCTTCAGTCCGCCCAGCGCCACACCGAATCGAACGGCGAGGAACAGGACGATCAACGCGGAGGCAAAGACCAGCGCCTTGATGGCGTTCTGCCATGTCTCAGCCTGGATTGTCGGACCAACAGAGCTGTACGTTGCGTTCTCGGTGCTCAGCTCTCCAGCAGCCGCGATCTTCTCAATCGCATCCGTGTCACCGGCCTCCACTCCGCCACCAGGGGCGACAGTGATGTAGGCGACGCGAGCGTCTTCGACCGAGCCGAACTTGACGTTCGCCTTTGTGATGCCGCCTTCTTCAAGCGTAGCCACAAGGCTCTTCGACGTGACGTTCGAATCTGCGTCAAGGTAGAACGTCGCTTCAATTCCGCCTTGGAATTCAACGTTCGGCTTGATTCCACCCATGCCGATGAAGACACCTCCAATGGCGATGAATGCAGCCGATAGCAGGAAGTAGCGCTTCGCGTTCGAGACGATATTCAGCGGCTTGGTTTCAGCCCCTGCCTCTAGCGATTCGCCGAACCAGTTGCGCTTCAGGCCGTACCACTTTTCGTCCGTTCCGATTCCAGAACCGACCAAGCCGACCAGGATTGATCTGGTGACGGTGAAGGCTGTCAGGAATGACAGCAGAACACCAACGATCAACGTGATCGCAAAGCCTTTCACGGCTCCTTGGCCAAACTGCCACAGAACGATGGAGGTGAGAATCGTAGCGATGTTCGAGTCCATGATCGCTGTCAAGGCTCGGCGGAAGCCGAGGCTGATAGCGGTCTGGAGTTTCCTGCCAGCGCGAAGCTCCTCTTTTATTCGTTCGAAGACGAGAATGTTCGCATCGACCGCCATGCCCACGGATAAGACGAGAGCTGCAATCGCTGCCAGCGAGAATGTCGCCCGCATCGCCATCAGAACCGCAAGCGTGCCGGCAACATAGAGTGCCATTGCGAACGCCGCGACTACACCTGGGAAGGCGTAGTAGACGACCAGGAAGAGACAGATGGCGGCGAGGGAGACGAGTCCCGCGACCACGATCTGATCAAGTGCAGCCTTACCGAGCGTTGGGTCGACTGTGCTGCTTGACAGCTCGTTCAGGTCGACTGGAAGGGCGCCTGAGTTGACCAGTTCGACGAGCTCGCGGACGTATCCGACTTCAAATTCACCGTCGATAAAAGCGTTGTCAGAAAGCTGTGAGCCCTTCTTGATGTGGGCAATGCTGAGAACTCGGCCTTCCAGTACGAAGGCGATATTCTCCTGGAGGC
>JALGYA010000304.1 GCA_029824475.1 Fimbriimonadia bacterium
GCCCTGGTTTGATTCTGCTGCTGGCGTTGCTCAGCGCCTGGTTGATGACCGTGAGCAGCTGATCGAAACGACCCGGAAGTGGAACGAGACTTGGTATCGGAGCAGCCTGCCGCATTGGCTTCTTGACCGCACGTTCATTGCCTTGGACTGCGTGGCTTCAAACACCTGTCACTGGTTCGACACGGGCCGGTTTTGGGGATGGGAAGGGGTGGACTGCTGCCCCGGCACGTGCCAGCACGTTTGGCACTACGGTCAGACTCTTGGCCGGATTTTCCCATCGATAGAACGCAGCTTGAGAACAGATGTGGACTTCGGCTCTGCGCTCAATGCGGACGGCAGCACGGGCCATCGTGGGCCGGATACAGCCGGTTCGTATGGCCGAGGTGTGGCCCATGACGGTCACTGTGGGCGGATTCTCGGCGCGTATCGCGAGCACTTGACCTCGCCGGATAACGAGTATTTGAAAGGCATCTATCCCGCGGTTAAGAGGGGCGTGGAGTACCTCATCAATGAGGACAAGGATCGAGATGGGCTGCTGGAAGGCGCGCAGCACAACACGCTGGACGCCACGTGGACCGGCCCGATGGGCTGGATTAGTTCGCTGTACTTGGCTGCTCTGGCCGCAGGTGAGGCGATGGCAAAAGAGATGGGCGAGAACTCGTTTGCCCGAAAGTGCCGGTCGCTGATCGACTCCGGTCAGACGGAGATCGTTGAGCAGCTTTTTGACGGCGAATACTTCATTCATGAATCACTCAATCCGAACCAGATCAGCTCTAACAAGGGCTGCCACATCGACCAGGTGCTCGGGCAGGCTTGGGCTTGGCAGGTTGGCCTGCCACGTGTGGTTCCGCAGGCGGAGACGCTCTCGGCGCTGAACAGCCTCTGGAAGTACAACTTTGCGCCAGATGCCGCGGCATACGCGATGAAGCATGTCGAGATTGAGCAGGCGTTCCGCTGGTACGCGATGCCTGGCGAGACGGGTCTGCTGATGTGCACGTGGCCGAAAGGCGGCGCGCTTGAAGCCATTCCTGGCGAGAGACTGCGGCCAGAGGTCAACCCTGATGTCTGGACCGGGCCGGGCGGCTACTTCAATGAGTGCATGAACGGGTTTGAGTATCAAGTTGCTGCACACATGATTTTTGAGGGTGCGCCCGGCAGTGACTTGGTTGAGAAGGGCCTGGCGATTACTCGGGCAGTCCATGATCGGTATGGGGCGTCGAAACGCAATCCTTACAACGAGATCGAGTGCTCGGACCATTACGCTCGGTCGATGGCGAGCTATGGGGTGTTCCTGGCGCTGTGTGGTTTTGAATACGATGGCCCGAAGGGGCATATTGGGTTTGCACCTCGAGTGTCGCCAGAGAGCTTCCAGGCGCCGTTTACGGCGGCTGAAGGGTGGGGCAGTTTCTATCAGACCGACTCTAAAGCAGGAATGATGGCCAGTCTAAGGGTGGAGCATGGCCGGCTTCGTCTGCAAACTGTGTCACTCGCCACCAACCTCATGCCAAAGCTTGTGAGAGTGCACGGCGAAGAATGCACATTCAGGTTCGAAGCTGGTCGAATTTTGGTCGACTTGCCAGAGCAGTTCTGGACCGACCGATGGCGATTGATGGAGATCCTCATTACACCGTGAGATTCCTGTTGTAGGCTAAAGGCGGGACGGAAGGGGGCGATTGTCCGGGTATTAGTCCGTCAGGACGAACTCGGTTCGTATGGCTTGGCGTAGAATTGGACTAGGAGGCATGAGGGATGACTGAGAATCAGAGACAAGAAATTGCTCCGGCTCAGAAAAACAAGCTACTTTTGAGGGATTCGGTGATGCTACTGGTATCTGGACCGGCGATCTTCGTGGCTGCGTTCCTGGCCAATCTGCCGAGCATTGTGGTCACTGGCGATGAGGTGATGCCTCCGGGATATAGCCAGTCGGCTGTGATCGTCGAGTCCCTGATTTTTGGGACCATCATTGGCCTTCCCTTGGTCTACTTCAGCCTCATCGCAGGATACGTTCTATTCTGGATGATATCCGCAATCTATAGTGCGCTAAGGCCACTTCCCGCAGTCGAAAGTGAGAATTTGCCATCAATGGCTCGAGACCTCTGCTTGATTGGCGTCGAGGGCCTGACCGTCGTGACAATCTACTGCCTTTTCATGTCGCTCCAGGACGTCCGTAACCCGAGCGGAGAACAGATTCAATCAGGTTATGACGCAGCGGCTCAGGTATTGCCGACCCTGACACGGGATCTGCTCTATGGCCTCCCGCTTGTTCTAGCGATTCTCGGGCTAGTCTATTTCACAGTGAAGTGGGTGGCTCGCAGGAAGGCATGAGTGACGAGAGCTCGTGGGGAATCCGCTCTAGTTTCAGAACTTGGCTTAAGTCTCGAGGCTCTCGTGATTCGATGGAGTTCATGAGAGCGAGGGGCATAGCGAGAGAGGAGAAAGAGCCGGCCGCGCTGATCGCGGCCGGGGTGGCAGCTGTGGCTGGGGCAGTTTTGGGAGCCTTGGTTTCATAGCCGCCATGCGGTGCTAGAGGCTGAGCCGGTCCAGACTGTGGCGCCTCTGTTGCGGATGTTATCAAACGCTTCTTTCTGCCAAATGCCGTTTTCCAGGCTCAGTTTGACCACCAAGTTACGGCCTCGCGTCGGACCCGCGTCAGGGAGATCGACGGCGTTTACCCAAAAAGTCATCGATTCACCTGGTG
>JALGYA010000086.1 GCA_029824475.1 Fimbriimonadia bacterium
TGATCGCCTCAACAGTACGGCGACGCACCAGCTGCTCAAGGAAGATATCGAGAGGTTCCTATCAAGGCCGGCAGGCAGCGCGTACGCGCTGCCGAGCGCTCCGAGCCTCCCGCCTGGCAGCCCGATCGGCTGCTCCCACGGTTAGGCGTCGGCGGCGGAGTCCTGCTGTTCGGCGATCAGCCGCGCCTGCTCTTCCTGAACCAGGGCGTCGATCATCTTTTGGATATCGCCACCGAGGAAGAGCGGGACACCGTGGACGTTCAGCCCAATCCGGTGATCGCTGATGCGATCCTGGGGGAAATTGTAGGTTCGGATCTTTTCTGAGCGGTCGCCCGATCCGATCTTGCCTCGTCGCAGCTCGCCTCGCTCCTCAGCGGCAGCTTCGAGTGCTGCCTCATAGAGGCGAGTTCGCAGAACGGTCATCGCCTTGATCTTGTTCTGAGCCTGGCTTCGCTCGTCCTGACAGGTGACGACCGTGCCCGTGGGGATGTGCACGATGCGGATCGCTGTGTCGTTCTTCTGCATGTGCTGGCCGCCTGCGGAGCTTGAGCGGAATGCACTGATCTCAAGGTCTTTGGTGTCGACCTGGACATCGACTTCATCGGCTTCAGGCATAACTGCGACAGTCACTGTGGAGGTGTGGATTCGCCCCTGCGACTCAGTTGCCGGAACACGCTGAACGCGGTGCACTCCGCTTTCGTGTTTGAGCTGGCTGTATGCTCCGTCTTGGTCGATCTTGATGACTGCACGGGAGGCCCCGCCGACCCCTGTCTCTGCAAGATCCATGACCTCACTTTTCCAGCCCATTTTTTCCGCGTAAAGGGCATACATCCGGAAGAGATCGTAGGCGAACAGCCCGGCTTCGTCCCCGCCCGCGGCTGGCCGAATCTCAATGATGACCGAGCGGTCGTCGTTGGGATCCTTGGGCAGGAGCATGATTTTGAGCCGCTCTTCTGCCTCCTCTTTGAGAGGCCTAAGCCGATCGATCTCCTCGAGAGCCATCTCCTTCATTTCGGGATCGGAGACAGCCTCTTCGGCATCCTCAAGGCCGTGGACAATGCCCTCGTATTCTTTGATCAAGTCGACGAGAGGCTCCAGGCTGGCTCGGGCCTTGCCAAGCTTTTTAAGCTTGGCCGGATTGACCACAATTGCGGGGTCCATGAGCTGCTGTTCGATCAGTTCGAACCGCTCTTTAATCTCAACCAGCTTGGGCAGCATCGCGGGCCGATTCTACCAGCGGCCCTAACTGTCCGATGAGGCGCGGCGCTCCTTCGGATGACGCCACACAGCCCTCAGGCTGAAGCCGATCGCTGCGAGGGCGATTATCAGCCATGTACTAGCCCAGAAGAAAGCCGGCAGGCCTGTGTGCTCCTGCATGATGAGCGCGTCCGAGTGGCCGCCAACTGCAGCGACTGACATCAGCGCAGAGAAGCTCCATAGCGAACTCAGGCAGAGCTGAACGCCAATGAACTGAGCTGCAAATGCGGGCCAGTCACCTTTCAGCTTCTTGGCCATCAGCACAAAAGCTCCTGTCCAGAGGATTCCGGATGCTACGCCCACCCAACTGCTTGGCTGATCGGCCGGCATTCTCACGAAGAGAAGTGCGGAGAGGCCGATGAAAGCACACGATGTCCAAAGCATCCCTCTCGCACCTTTTTCCGTCCGCGAGGCGAGAATCATCAGCGCTCCCACGATCGTGCTGCCCACGTATCCTGCGGACGCAGCGAGAAGAATGCTCCTGCCATGAACTGGGGTCAGCCCGCTCAAATCCGCGTTGACGACAATATGTTGAACCTCGCCGCCCGTGCCGATCGCGGCTAATGCGTGGCAGAGCTCATGAATATGCGTGTTGAGAAGCCCCAGTGGATAGAGCGCAAAGCTTCCATAAGGGATGGCCCACAGCAGGGCCGAAATAAAGACCGCTGCCATTAGAATTTTCTGATCAGACCGCAGGCTCATTAACCTCTGTACGAACCGAGAGCCCACAGGATGTGAACATTTTTGCAAATTGGCCCTTCAGGACCTGGCAATTGTGCCGATATTCAACTTATGGCCGCAGCAAGGATGCCGCGCCAGGAGAAGAGATGGACACCGCCGCAAAACTCGACGCGCAATGGACAGACTGGCTTTCCGAAGCCCGAAACCACCTGACGGACATCCTTGAGAAGTCCGCATCTGTTGTGATGAACCGAGACGATCGAATCGCTGAGATCGATCAGCGAATTGAAGCTGGTGCCAAGCGGATCGCAAAGCTCGAATCTGAGGCTCAGGCCAGCCTTCAGCGACTCGCCAAAAAGCTGAAGTGCCCCGCGACGATTCCTGCCGCGGCTGCCCAGCTTGAAAAGACCGAAGCCCAGACGCTTCTGGCATCGGTAAATCAGGTCACGGTCATGCGACGCCAGCTCGACGAAGCTGCCCAGCGATGCGCCGCCCTTCAGGAGCAGGCGATCACTGAAGAGTCCCACGCCATCATCTCGACGGACGCCGCAAGCAGGCGTTCCGTGGCCGCTCCAGCCGCTTAAACGACGCCAAATGTCGGACTTGGACTATAATCGTGGTTCGGTCCGCCGCATGGCGGAGCCAAGGAGGGCTTGCTTATGCTGGTTCTGACAAGAAAGGTCAACCAGAGCATCATCATTGGCGACAATATTGAAGTTGTCGTATTGGAAGTTCGAGGCGAACAAGTACGTATTGGCATCAAAGCGCCAAGGGATGTTCAGGTGCACCGCAAAGAGATCTTTGACCAGATTAGCGGCAAAGACGGGGCTGCCCAGCCGCCGGCTGATCCAGAGTCTCCCTGATGAGCCATACAGGCGGTATTCGCGGCTGGACCAGAACGGTCCGTGAGACTTGGCCCTACGCTGTAGGCGTCATCTCTCTTCTCTTCGCCACCGCCATCGGCACCGCATTCGCCTGGTCATTTGTGAATGGTGCCCGCTCGTTCCGTGAATTCGCCGCGACTGGACTTGAACCAGCGCTCTCTGCAGCACTTCTCTGCCTCTGTGCCGGACTCGCCCCATCCCTCTATGCGGGCAAGCGGCTGATCATTACCCACGTCATTTCACTTCCCATTCTGTGGGCTTCATTTATCCTGCTCGGGCGCCAAGGCGTCTCGGCCAGCGGGCTCGACCTCATCGCCGTACCCAGCCTTGATAAGTTCTTCATGATCTGGGCGGATTGGAGAATGGTGGCGGTCGTCTGGGGAGCCCAGACTATCGTTCTGCTGCTTACGATGGTCCGCACGAATCGGAAGGCTGCGGCGAACAGCGTAGAATAGCCGGACAGATGCTGGTTCACTTTGGACTTCACGGGCTGAACCCGGAATGGAAATCCTGCACCGTCACGATCGGTGCGTTCGACGGCATCCACCTCGGGCACCAAGCCCTCATCAGCGAGGCGGTCGCAGACGGCCAGCGACACGAGATTCCAGCTGTCGCCGTCACCTTCGACCGGCATCCCCTCGCGGTCATCTGCCCTGAAAGGGAGCCTGAACCCGTCCTCTCGCTCGACCAGAACCTGGCGCAGATGCGACGCCTTGGACTGGCAGCTGCAGTCGTCATTCCGTTTGACGCCCATATGGCAGTGATGGAGGCAGACTCCTTCGTCAAGAGAGTGCTCCTCGATGCGATTCATGCCGGTAGAGCTGTCGTTGGGCACGACTTTGGCTTTGGACGCGATCGCGAAGGCACGGCAGAGATGCTCAGGCAGACGATGCCCGTCACAGAGCTCGACCAGGTCCTTTCTGACGGGATTCGGGTCAGCAGCACCGAAGTGCGCCGGGCCATCAATGCCGGGCATGTAGAAAATGCGACGCGGATGCTTGGACGCCCGTTCTCAATCCAAGGAACTGTAGTTTCGGGCAAGAAACTCGGGCGTGAGCTGGGATTCCCCACCATCAACCTCGCCCGACATCGCTCCAGCCTGACTCCTGCAGACGGCGTCTACGCAGGCTGGGCGAAGACACCGCTGGGGAACGCACGTGCAGCCATCTCAATCGGCCACAGGCCAGCCGTGGGCGGTGGCGAGCGATCAATTGAAGCGTATCTGCTCGACTGGGATGAGAGCCTCTACGGCATGCCGTTGGAGCTCGGATTCGAAGCCCGGCTGCGCAACGAGCTCGACTTCCCTGACCTTGACGCCCTCAAAACTCAGATCGGGAAGGATGTGGAAGAGACTCGCACAAAGGCCTCCCTCCCGAACGAACCCGACTAACACGGAGTCATCCGGAATATGAAGAACAAGCGGATTATCGCCATCAGCGCAGCAGTGAGTGTCCTAATTGCTCTCGCTTGGCCGTTCTTCAACCGCCCCACAGATCAAGAGCTGATCACACAGGCAATAGAGTCTGCCGCGGAGGCGAGCAGTGACGGAAAACCCGGCGGCGTTCTCGAATACCTCAGCCGCAGCTTCGAGATAAACGGAGCAGCCCCTGGCAGCCGAGGCGAGATTGCCGACTACATCAGCCAGGTCCAGCCTGACTTCACCATCGACAAGACAGACGCGGACATAGATGGCGACAACGCGAAGGTCATCACGAAGGTGGAGGTCGCCATCATGGGCGGTATGGGCGGCCGGATCAACATCGACCCGATCAACATACACCTGCGGCGTGAGACAGGGTGGACATTCATCTTCCCCACCGATAAGTGGCGGATCGTGAGCATCGAAGCCCCATCGTTCGATCCTAAGCAGTTTGCCTACGGTCTATAATTCCAGCCGATGAAGATTTTCGCCGCCTTGACCGCAGCGTTCGCTATTCTGCTCGCAGCAGGATGCGGCCCGCAGGAGCCGGAAGGAAGGATTGAGGGAGACAAAGAGGCAACAACGGAGACCGCCGCTCCTGCTGAGAGTGACGGCAACACCGAAGACTCCGGCATTGAAGAAGAGAAGTCGCCAGTCGAATCGATCGACTAGGCTGCGTCTTCAGCGCGCTTCTTGATCGCTTCCAGGATGCCGTCTACATTCTTGACAACAAGACTGTGGACCACCTTTGCGACCAGAGGGCCGAGGCCTGGAACTCGGTACTCATACTCCAGGTCGCTCTCAAACCGTGTGCCTGACTCTGTGGCGATAAACCGCCACTCGCCTTCCAGCTTGTCATAGTCACCTTCAAGCTGTTTGAACTTGCAGGTGTGAGTCGTGTCGTCCCACAGATCCTCCTGCCGCCAGCGTATCTTCAGTGCAAACGCGGCAACGACTCCGACGAAGTCGCTGACAACTCGACCGCCCTCCGACTCCACAGGAGTGAGCGACTGGACGTCATCCATGAAATCTGGAAAGGACTCGTTGTCCTTGGCGATAGCGTAGACCCGATCCAGAGGAGCGGCAATTTCGATCGAAGAGTTGACTGTCGGCATGAGTCGGATTTCCGCCGCGGAGTTTACTCAAGGCCTTTCGCGGCGTTCCGGTATCCTGCGGCGAACCCGGTTTTGAGCGCGTCCCAGCGTTGAGAGGAACATTTTTCCTCGTGACACGTTCAATCAGTAGTTCCACATGATCCTTGCAGCTTCAGTCCTGATTGCGGCGTACACCGTCGGCATGCCAGTCACTCTTCGCTCTTCCGGCGACGACTGGATAAATGAGCTGCCCCAAGAAGCTCAGAAAGCGGTCGAGAAAGTCGCGGCTCAGCAGAAGCAAGTTGAACTCACCATCAACTACGAGGACGAAGATCACAAGAAGGACGTCGAAGGTGACATCGAGATTGGCAGGAAGTATGCCGCCGAGATCGACAAAGAGCTCACGGCCTCAGAAGATGAAGAGGTGATCGCTAAGGTGAATCTCATCGGAGGAGCCTTGGCAAGAATTGCCAATGAGTCGCAAGCCGAAGTCTCTTGGGGCGACGAGCGGCTCAGCCCGCTTCCCTATGAATTCCACATCGTCGAGGGTGACGAAGTCAACGCATTCTCGATCCCCGGCGGAATTCTATACGTCTACGAAGGGCTGGTCAAATTCACCGAATCGGATGACGAGCTCGCAGGAGTTCTGGCACACGAGATTTCGCACGCGGCTTTCCGACACGTCGCCTATCTGCAGAGTCGCCAGCAAAAGCTTAACCTCTATCAGATTCCGATCCTATTGGCTGCCATCATGAGCAGTTCACGCAATGCTGGCGCAATCGCAAATGCAGCTAGCTTGAGTTCAACTGCGCTCGTGTCTGGATGGAGCGTGGATGCCGAAACGGCCGCCGACTACGGCGCGGTCCAGTACCTCCTGCAGAGCCAATACAACCCCGCAGGCGCGCTGACCCTGATGGAGCGGCTCGCGATCCGTGACGCCAACCTGCCGAATATGGACTGGGGCATTTTTAGAACTCACCCGCAATCCACCCAGCGCACCAGGTTTATGATGAATCGACTCGCCGAATACGGAGTCGAGGTCAAGCGCAGTGAGGTGACAACCACATTCCGCGCGATCTCTGAGATCGGCGAAGATGGGCTCGACGTCAAGTTTGGCGATCACCTGATCCACACGTTCCGCGGAACCGACGCCATCGCTCGGTCTGAGCAGGCGGTTGACAAGCTAAACACCTTCTTCGACAAAGAGCCGAGCACCGATGAAGTCGGCCGGTTTAAGTACAAGGTTCGCGGCCTCAACCGGACGCTGTTTGAAGTCATCCAGGACGACATGCTCCCCGGCGGTTCAATGGATGAAGAGATGGCGGCAGTGATGAAGCGAATGCGAGCCGCAGCGTACGACCTGAAGTACAAGCTCTGGACAGCACGTCGCGCCGGCTAACGCAGCCGTGTTATGGCCCGCTTCGCGGCCTCTAAGGTTCTGTCCGCAGCGCTCGGTCCATGAAGCATCAGCGTCGCCTCATAGCCGCCACGCCAGTACTCAAACGGCTCGAGGATGTATCCCATCCAGCCGTTCACATGACTCACGACAATCGTCTGGCTGAACCCGAGTTGATCACCAGCCCGCATGATGCGCTGGGCGAGGGCAGAGGACGGCTCCGCAGGTACACCGACGACAACCGCTGTCCCCAATCGGAAAGCTGAGATTGCAGGATCTGGCGGGGCAAACTTGCCCACCACGATCTTCGCCAAGGCCGAATTCACACCGTTTGACGATGCGAAGTCTGGGTGGGGTGTCGGTGGGGCGACCTTGATCGGCTCAGATGCAAATGCCATTCCTTGACCGATTGGCACCTTTTCGGCACCACCCAGCCCGGTCTCCAGACGATGCACCATCTCATCGATCCGCTGATCCTCAGTCCCCTCGCCGACAGAGGGCGAGACATCACCGATGGCGCCTGCAAATACAAGCCCGCCTGCGTGATGAGCCCAACTGCCGAGCCAGTCGCCAGAAAACGTCATGTGGGTCTCGCCGCGGACCGTTCCGTGCGCTGAATATGATGAAAAGATCACATCCTTGTCCATCCAGACACGCGTGGCCGTTTTGATCGGCTTTGCGCCTTTCCGGCGACCCCTGTTCGCCTCGACACTGACCTGCTGAATCCTAATGTTCCCAGCGGGCTGTGCCAGTGAAATCTGCCGGTTGGCTGCATCGGCGGCCTGGTCAGCGAACCAGGCCGTCCACTTGCGGCTGTAGGCCGCGATGCCCGGAATCTTGAAGTTCATCCGCTTGTTCAGCATCTGGCTGTCCGGTGCTGAGTGCGTATGTGTCGCTGCCAGGAACAGATGGACCTTGCTGTCCAGCCGCCTTTCAATCTCTTCAACCAGGGTCTCAGGCATGGTCAACAGATCAGCAGAGCCGAGCAGCAGCACCTCATCACCTTGCTTGATCGCCGTAAACCTAAACTGGAGTCGTTCGTCGCCCAGCGTGCCCTTTTTATCGCCTCGCGCCGTGTAGCCGCCCAGCGGAAGGGGCTCCAGCGGGGTGATGTCGGCAATGCCCACACGCTGGCTCGCAGCCAGTGAAAGGGCCAAGAGGCTGATCATTGCTCTAGTTTACGTTCCGAAGCAGTTTCTGAGCCGTCTGCTAAAATCAACGGGATGCGGTTTAGCGCGGCAATCAGTGCTGATTCAATCCAGGCAGAGCCTGGCGCATCCGCCCCTGCCTCCGTCGAGGTTACAAATCACGGCCCTGAGGCAGAGCGTTTTGAAGTTTTTGTCGAGGGAGTCGCAGCCGAGTGGACCGCGATCCCGATGCCGACGTTCGCTGTAGAGCCGAACGAAACTCACTCTGAACGGTTCTTTTTCAAGCCTCCCCGCGCCAGCGAGAGTCTGGCCGGCACCTATCCCTTCATCGTCAAGGTCCGCTCTCTCGAGACCGGCGAGGCGAAGGAGATGCAGGGCGTGCTGGAAGTCAAGCCGTTCCACCACCTCAACATCGAAGTCTCGCCAAAGATGGCTGTCATTCGAGGTGGTCAAAAGAAGACATCGGTCCAAGTCGTCCTGATGAACTTGGGCAACAGCGAGCACTCGGTCCAGCTGTACGCGTCGGATCAGAATGACGCGCTCGCTTTTGAACTTGAGGAAGACCAGGTCACTCTTGCACCAGGCCAGGAACGGACTATCTGGGCCACGGTTTCCGGCAGGCAGCGGCCGCTCCTGGCGGCCTCTAGGCTGCACCCCTGCTCGATTAGCATCCGGAGCACTGCGCACCCGGCCATTGGTGCCGCGGCTCAGCTCCAGGTTGAGCAGAGAGCCCTGGTTTCACCGGGTTCAGGCGTCCTCGCCATGGCGAGTGTGGCGCTGGCTGCAGGCTGGTTCGCGCTGCTGCCAAAACAGCCGGAGATCACAAGTTTTTCCGTCTCGCCTGAGGTGGTCGAAACAGGCCAGCCCGTCACCATATCGTGGACGACTGAGCACGCCGGTGGTCTGGAGCTAATCCTCGACGATGGCGAAACCCAAAAGCGAAACAGATCAGGCTCGATCACTTGGGTGCCGAAGCGAGCTGGGGACTTCCAAATCACAGCGGCTGCTATCTACGAGGATCGCCGAAGCGACGACCGGAAAGAGCTTGTCCAGGTCAATGAGCCAGTGAAGGCGCCCGCGCCTGTCATTGAGCTCTTCGATATCCAACCCAGAGACCTCAAAGTCGGCCAGACGATGCAGATCTCCTACCGAGTCTCTCCATCGGTCACTTCAGCAACGCTGTCACCCGTCGGCCTGAGGCTTGACACCAACGCTGACGGCGTCCAGCTGATCGCCAAGGTTGCAGGAACTGCCGAGTACAAGATTCTCGCCTACAATCGCGACGGCGTGATGACTGAGCAGTCGATCCTCATCACCGCCGAAGATGCCAGTCTCGCCACCATTCAGAGCTTCAACGTATTCCCCACACGCATCCCCGTCGGCAGCACGGGCACCGTCACGGTTTCGTGGCGGCTCCGCGACGCGAGAAGAGCGGAGCTGCTGATCGGTGAGGAGTCGATTGAGATCGACACGGTCACAGGCCGATACGAGATTCCGATCGCGGTCGATACGATGATTGAGCTCGTCGCCTACGACGAGAACGGCAAGACTGTTTCGGACGTGATTGAGGTCGTTGTGACCGATCTGCTGACCACGCGTGGGCCAGCCGGATCAGAAGGCCCGGCAGACACTCCGCCAGCAGGATAAAGTAGCACTCGCATCATGCCGCGAGCCCTGCTTTCCGTCACAGACAAATCCGGACTTCCAGTATTTGCCAAGGGCCTCGCAGCTCTCGGCTACTCCCTGATCAGCACCGGCGGTACAGCCCGCCTTCTGCGAGAGCAGGGCCTCGAAGTGGCAGATGTCGCTGAGATCACCGGATTCCCGGAGATGCTTGACGGCCGGGTCAAGACGCTGCACCCCAAGGTCCACGGTGGCCTGCTTGGCGACAGGCGGCTCGAATCACACCGCAATCAGATGGAAGAGGCAGGCATTGAGGGCATCGATATCCTCTGTGTCAATCTCTACGCGTTCGAGAAGACAGTCTCCGGTGAGCACACGCTCGATGAAGCGATCGAGTCGATCGACATCGGCGGCCCGGCGATGATCCGCGCGGCAGCGAAGAACTGGGCGAACACCGCCGTCGTCACCGACCCTGCTGACTACGATTCCGTGCTTGAAGCCGCAAAGTCCGACTCGCTGGCAGATGTCCGGCTTGGCCTCTCGGCAAAGGCCTACCGCCACACAGGCTTCTACGACTCGATGATCTCGCGCTACCTGACGGAGGCTGCCGGAGAAGATCAGTTCACGGATGAGCTCACGGTTGGCATGAGGAAGTCGCTGGGGCTTCGCTACGGCGAGAACCCGCATCAGAAGGCTGCCCTCTACCTCGACCCGCTGGCCACAGATGGCGTGGCGCGTGCCAAGCAGCTCTGGGGCAAGGAGCTGAGCTACAACAACATTCTCGACGCAGATGGAGCCTGGGAGCTCGTGAGCGACCTTCCAGAAGGCTCCTGCGCGATTATCAAGCACGGCAACCCCTGCGGAGCTGCGGCAGGCGGCAATCTTGCAGAGAGCTATAAGCTAGCCAGAGAGTCAGATCCGATTTCAGCGTTCGGCGGCATCTGCGCCATGCACGGCACGATCGACGCGGAAGCTGCTCGCACGATGACCGAAAAAGGCAACTTCCTTGAAGTCGTCATCGGCCCAGACTGGACCGATGAAGCCCTCGAAATCTTCAAGACTCGCAAAGGCTGGGGGCAGAACGTCCGGCTGCTGCACGCCCCGCTCAGCCCAGACACAGCTTCGATGACCGTCCGGTCAGTACGAGGCGGATTCCTGGTCCAGGAGAGCGACGAAGATCCAGGCGGTGAATGGAAGGCTGCTGGCGCAATCGAGCCGACACCTGAACAGCTGCAGGCGATGAAGCTGGCATGGCGCATGATCCCGCACGTGAAGTCCAACGCGATTCTGATTGCAGACAGCACAAGGCTGCTCGGCACAGGCGCCGGCCAGATGAACCGAGTCCAGTCGGTCAGGCACAGCATCGAGCAGGCTGGCGAAAAGGCTAAGGGTGCGATCCTCGCCAGCGACGCATTTTTCCCCTTCCCTGACAGCATCGAAACAGCC
>JALGYA010000087.1 GCA_029824475.1 Fimbriimonadia bacterium
GATCTCTTCTCGCAACTGGTCTGAGAGGTCGAGGTCGAATCGATCGTCATCCTTGAGAGCTCCGATGACTTCGTCGATCTGCTTTTCGATTTCCGTCGCATCTGGAAGCGGGAATTCGATCATCGTGACCTCTTTTTCCAGCTCCACGGGCAGGGTGATCATCGGGCTGAGCAGCAGCAGGGTCTGCGAACGCCCCCGCAGCCGAACCGCCAGGTCCCGCAGGAGACGCACGACGCGAGAGTCGCGCATGTACTGATGGAAGTCTTTGAGCAGGAAGATCGTGAACTCTGGTGCTTCATGGACCTGAGCTAAAGCTTCAAGTTCGCCGGGCAGGCTCGACTTCTTATTCCGCTGCTTGGTCTCAGGCTTCATGCCCTGAGTCACGCTCCAGCTGTGGAACTTGCGGTCGAGCTTCTTGGCGACTCTCTGCAGGGCCTCCTCGACGCGCCTCTCTTCCCAGGAGGTGATCCAGATAATCGGATATTTAGCCCGAACCAGTACTTCAATCTCGCGAACAGGATCCATCGGTTTTCCTTACGGTAGGTTGATTGGCTCCAGGGCCAAACGGCACATCATCTCCACACAATCGGGGATGACGTCATCATTGAAATCGAATTTTGGCGTGTGGAGGCCGGCTGGTTTATCATCGCCGGGCTTCTGGAGGCCGATGAAGTAGAACGCGGCGCGAGCATGATCTCCGTAATAGGCGAAGTCTTCTGCTCCCATCTTGGCGTCAGCCTCAACTCCAACTCTTTCCGGTCCAGCCAGCCCTGTGGCGATGTCGGAGAATCTGTTCACAGCCCACTCGTCGTTCATCGTGACTGGATAGCCTTCCTGCCAGTCGAGTTCCAGCTCAACACCGAGAGCTGCTGCAACTCCATTTGCGCAATCCAAGAATCGCTTTTTCATCGTCGCCCTAACCTCGGGATCGACCGTGCGGATGGTGCCGTCGAAGTAGACATCTCCCGGGATGATGTTGTTGGCCGTGCCGCCTTTGATCTGCGTCACAGTGAGGACGGCAGCCTCGTAGGGCGCAACGTTGCGTGAGACGATGCTCTGCAGCGCCGTAACAATGTGCGCTGTTGCGATGATCGGATCGACTGTCGTCTCTGGCATCGCGGCGTGACCGCCTTTGCCTTTGACCGTGACATAGAACTGGTCGGTTGACGCCATGAGCGCACCTGGCTTGGTTGAGAACTTGCCCAGCTCTCGCTGTGGGTGGCCGTGCAGGCCGTAGATCACGTCAACCTTCTTGCCGATCGCTGTGCCGTCGAGAGCACCGTCTTCGCACATGGCCTTTCCGCCTGCCCCGCCTTCTTCTGCGGGCTGGAATAGGAGGATGACGTTGTTCTGACGCTGCTCTTCAGCGGCGAGGGCCTTGGAGACGCCCAGGAGAATGGTGGTGTGACCATCATGGCCACAGGCGTGCATCTTGCCGTCAGTAGTGGATGCGTAGGCCGCGCCCGTCTCTTCCTGTATCGGCAGAGCGTCCATGTCCGCACGGATCGCGATGGTCTTCGCGCTATCGGCGTTTGATGTCGCCGGGAGCCAGCCGAGAATCCCGGTTCCCTTCGCCAATCCTCCCTTGAATTCGATGCCTAGGCTCTCAAGCTCCTCGGCCACTCGGGAGGAGGTCCGATGCTCTTCATACATCAGCTCAGGGTGCATATGAAGATCGCGCCGGATCGACTTCAGTCTGTCCAGGTCTGCGTCAATCCGGTCTCTGAGCGAAGATGGCATCTCCCCCATTTTACTTGCCGAGCGGTTTTCTGCTCAGGCGAGCGTCTTGAACAGCTCAATAAAGCGGGTCATTTCGTCGGGTGAACCGATGGAGACACGAATGTGATTCGGCATGCCGAGCACGTGGCCTGACCTGACAATTACGCCGCCGCGCAGCAGCTCCTGGAACACAGGTTCCGCAGGCCGGCCCATGTCGATGCAGACGAAGTTTGCAAAGCTCTCGACGGTGTTGAGCCCCATCTCTTTTGCTGCGGCTTCGACTCGCTCAATGCCCTCTCGGTTGAGCTTGACTGTCTTCTCAACATGATCCTGGCTGTTCAGCGCAGCGATCGCGGCCTTCTGAGAAATCGAAGTGACGTTGAACGGCTCGCGCACTCGCTCGATGGCATCGATGACGTGTGCAGGAGCCAGGCCGTAGCCGACCCGGATTCCAGCCAAGCCGTAGGCCTTGCTGAACGTCCGCAGCACGCAGACCGGCTTCTCTGCCTTGATCATGTCGACGGTCTTCGGGAAGTACGGATGCTTGACACCAAACTCGTAGTAGGCCTCATCCATGATGAGCAGTGCATCTGAGGGGATCGCCGCGAGCAGTCGATCGGTTTCCGCCTGATCGATAACTGTGCCGGTCGGGTTGTTCGGGTTCGCCACATAGACAAGCCGCGTCTTGTCGCTGCAGGCCGCCGCCATCGCATCTACGTCGTGCCGCCAATCCTTGTCCACCGGAATCTTGGTGAGGACAGCGTTCGCTAGCTGCGCGGAGGCGTCGTACCGAACAAACGACGGATTGCCCATCACGAGCTCCGTGCCCTCACCTTCCAACAGAATCAAGCCTAGGTAGTGGATTAGCTCATCGCTGCCGTTGCCCAAGACCACGTTTTCCGGCTTGAGGCCGTGCATCTCCGCAATCGCGTTTTTGAGGTCAAATCCCGCCGCATCCGGGTAAATGTTGGCTTCGGCGGCCGCTTCGCGGATCGCCTCCACAGCTTTTGGAGGAGGCCCCAGCGGGTTCTCATTGCTGGCCAGCTTGATCACATCGGTCAGGCCCAATTCGCGCTTCACCTCATCCAGCGGCTTGCCGGGTGAGTAGGGGCGCATCTTGAGAACATTAGGCCGGAACGGCAGAGACATGGGCCAATTGTGGCATCCGGCTTGCACGCACCGATCAGGCCCGTCCAAAATGGGGACGTGAAGCTGCTCATTCTTGACGAAAACTTAATGTGGTCCGCCAAGCTGCAGAAGTCCGCTACAGCTCTGGGCTGGGCGGCGATCGTCCTTGATGAGCTTGGCGATGAAGTCCCGTCTGTTGACGCTGCAATTTTGAACCTAAGCAGCCGCAAGTACGAGACTGAGGAGACCGTCGCACGTCTTCACGCGAAAGGCATCTTCACAATCGCCCATGCGGGCCACGTTGAGAAGGAGAACCTTGAGAAGGGTCGTCAGGCTGGATGCGGCATAGTCACGACCAACGGGGCCACGGCAAACAAGCTGGATGAGATCCTCGCCAAAGCGGAGCGACTGATCAACTCTTCCGAATCTGACTGAGCGCCTCTTCGAGCCGCTCTATCGGGAGGCCGATCACGCAGGTGAGTGAGCCCTCAATGCGCTCCAGGAACGCTTTCGCCTCCCCCTGCGCGCCATAGGCGCCGGCTTTGTCCATCGGCTCTCCACCTTCGACATACTCTTCAATCTCCGAAGCAGACAGCCTGCGGAAGGTCACCTTTGTTGACTCTGTAAACGCCGACAGCCCAGCAGGCCAGCGAAGGCAGACGCCAGTGATGACGGTGTGTGTCTTGCCTGACAACTGAGCCAACATTCGGCAGGCATCATTTTTGTCGACAGGTTTGGCTAGATGGATCCAGTCGTCACCATCTGGCAACGCGACCACCGTATCGCCCCCAATCACCAGCGCATCCGGGTGCTGAGATGCGACTTCGAGGGCTTTCTCCTTTGCCAGCCGCTGGGCATAAACCCACAGGTCCTCTCCATCCTTTAGCGTCTCATCAACATCGGCGGTCTGAATCGTGAACTCAGGCACCAGCTGTCGGAGCAGTTCATGTCGACGAGGAGACGCGCTGGCCAGCACGACCGGCCAAGGCAGGGGCTTCATGCGGAGATGATGACAGAGCCCAGACTGGCTAGACAGTCGAAGGGGTCCGGCGGAGAAGAATCATCAGCATCGGAGCGCCTAAGATGGCTGTCACTGCACCGACCGGCATCTCGCTCAGCCGTTGGGCGACGAGGTCCGAAAAGACCAGGAGGATCATTCCGATCAACGTGGAGGCGATGAACGATCGCCGGAGGTCTACGCCGACCAGCTTCCTCGCCATGTGTGGAGCGATCAGGCCAAGGAACGGGATGATCCCGACAGTGCCAACAGCAGCAGCGGTCATAGCCGTGCCGACCACAAGAATCAACATCTTGAGCCGACCGACTTCGACTCCGAGTCTCTGCGCAGTCGTTTCGCCCATAGCAAATGCGTTGAGCGCCCAAGTCTGCCGCCAGAGAATAGGCAGCCCTGCGCCCAGCGCAACCGCAAGGACCACGACGTTCGGCCAATACATCGGTGTTGTCGAGCCGAGAAGCCACCGCAGAACCATGTTCGTATCGCGGCCGTTCATGAGGAGCACGAGCGTGAGGCCTGCGTGCAACATCGCGCCGACAAGTACGCCGGAAATCAGAAGCGTGTGGATTTCGATGGCGCCCTTCACACGGGCGATCGAGAGGACGATCCAGAGTGCAAGCAGCCCTCCTACAAACGAGAGCCCAACCATTCCCAGCCCGAAAAGTGCGCCGGAAACTCCAATGACAATCGCCAGCGCGCCGCCCAGGGCAGCACCGCTGGAGACGCCGACGATGTATGGCTCAGCAAGTGGATTCCGGAATAGGGACTGAAAAACTGCACCAACACCGCCAAGGATTCCGCCCACTAAAACAGCGGCGCATGCTCTTGGCAGCCGCAGCTGCCAGATCACTCTATTGACCGTGTCGTCACCCTGCAGACTGCCGGCGAAGATATTGCGGATCACCTCGTCGATGCCGTACCGAACTGAGCCCCCAAAGACGACGTGCAGAACCAAGGCCAGCGCCGCTGCTGCGGCGAGACCCATGAGGGTGGCTGTTTTGGTGCTGCGACCGTCCACGTGACCAATTATCGGCAGAGGTATTCTCTGGTCTCCAATGTCTTCCCAGCCTTCTCAGCTTGCGCAGAGCATTAAGCCGTCTCCGACTCTCGCTATGGGAGCCCGTGCCAAGCAGATGAAAGCGGAGGGAATCGATGTGATTTCCTTCGCAGCAGGCGAGCCAGACTTCAACACTCCCGGAGCGATTTGTGCTGCTGCCCAGGAGTCAATGAACCTGGGACAGACCAAGTATGCCCCTTCAAAGGGCATTCCTGCGCTCAGAAAAGCGATTGTTGAGAAGCTTCGCAGCGAGAACGGCATCGCCGCCGAAGATCACATGATCTCGGTGACCAATGGAGCCAAGCAGGCGCTCTACAACGCGCTGCTCGCCACCATCAATCCAGGCGACGAAGTGATCCTCATCGCCCCCTACTGGGCGACCTATGCAGACCAGGTTGAGCTGGCCGGAGGAGTCCCCGTAGTGGTCCAAACCACCGCAGACCAGGACTTTGCACCCTCCGCCGCGCAGATTATTGAAAAAATCTCTTCCAAGACCAAAGCGATCATGCTGAACAGCCCCTGCAACCCTACTGGCGCAGCGATCGACCGGTCCGTTCTGGAGCAGATTGCTGAGCTCGCAATCAAGCACGACTTCTGGGTGATTTCAGACGAGATTTACGAAAAGCTGGTCTACGGCTTCGAGCCTGCATCCATCGCCTCGTTCGGTCCAGAGGCCTTGGCGAGGACGGTCACGATCAATGGCTGCAGCAAGACCTATTCAATGACTGGCTGGAGAATCGGCTACGCCTGTGCTCCCAAGGCCGTCGCAACCGCCATGGCCTCAATCCAGGACAATGTCACGAGCGGTGCTGTGACGTTCTGCCAGGCTGGCGCTGTCGCCGCACTCAAGCTGCCAGACAGCGAAATTGAAGCGATGAGAGAGATTTTTGACGAGCGAAGGAAGCAGATCATTGCCAGACTCCGCGGGATGCCTGGCGTCAAGGTTACCGACCCACGGGGCGCGTTCTACGCCTTCCCGGATCTGTCCCACTTCATCGGCGGCAAGCTCAAGAACGACCTCGAATTAGCGGAATATCTCCTCAATGAAGCGCACATCGCTACAGTCCCTGGCTCAGCATTCCACGCTCCCGGACACGTGAGATTCAGCTTCGCCTGCAGCCCTGAGGACATCGACAGAGGAATGACTCGGCTCGAAGAGGCGCTGGCACAGATTTAGAAGATGATCCCCAAGGAAATCCCCCTCAAGAGCGAAGCTCTTTATCGACTGGCGATGACCCATCCGTCAGCGGCCCGCAACACCGTTCTGGACAGCTACGAGCGGATGGAGTTCTACGGGGATGCAGTTCTCAGCCTGGTGATTGCCCAGTATTTATACGAGCATCATCCTGAATGGGATCAGGGGCTGATGAGCAAGGCGCGCTCGAGCGTCGTCCAGGAAGGCCCGCTCGCTGACGCCGCCCTCCGGCTCGGCCTCCACAAGGATCTGGTCATCGCTCCGGGAGAAGAGGCGACAGGCGGACGAGAACGCCCCGGAACACTCTGCGATATCTTTGAGGCCGTCATTGGTGCCATCTACATTGAATCGGGGCTTGAAAAGGCCCGGTGGTTCATCTTGGAGCAGCTCGGTCCGCTTCTTCTTGAAGTCGGCACTGGCGACGTAAGCCCGCACGATTTCAAATCGAAGCTGCAGGAGGCCGCTCAGGCAATCTGGAGAAAGACACCGCAGTATCAGGTTTCTACAGAGAAAGGCAGATCTCACGACCGCAGGTTCACGGTGGAAGTTCTTTTCGATTCCGAAGTAATGGGGATCGGCCAGGGACGTTCTAAAAAGGATGCTGAACAAGCGGCGGCCAAAGATGCTCTCGAGATCATCGCGCATGCCCAGCAGGCCAAAGAGCTCTCCACTGACCAGGATTACTAGGCTCCAATCCCAGCATTCCTTCCAGATTGTGGAAAGCTGCCCCTTCACCATCATTTGTCGGGATCATTCGGCATGCAAATGGCTTCCAAAATATATGTCGGCCTAACTGCGCCTGTCAGCACGCGAAATCGATGAGACCTGTCCACCTGCTAACTGTCCTTTTAGCGGCCTCGCTGGTGACACCAGCTGTGGCTCGGACAGAGCGTGGATCATTCTTGGAGCGGCCAGCCTGGACTCAGCAAAAACTGATCGCCCAGCTGAAGTCTGACAAGAAGGTCATGAGCCGCTTCAAGCGGCACTTTGGGATGACCAGCGACGAGGTGCTGGAAATGGCTGCTGGTCTGAAGCCAGGCCTCCTCACCGAGACGCGCTCATACTGGGTGTATCGGGTTGACGACAAGGGCGTGATCACAGCAACGCTTAAACTCTTTACGAAAGGGACGCGAGTGTGGGTTGATGCCGACGGCGTCCCCATCCTCAAGATGTCCTGCGCCAACCCTCTTGTTCCCGGCTCGTCAGGACTGGTGACCATAAAGATCGAACCTTACGGTGAGCCGAAGGGTCTGAGGCCCGTCAAGCCGACCCCATACACGGTGAAGGTGCCGGTAAATCCGCCGCTCTTCCCAGAAACGGTCACGCCTGCACCACAGTTATTCAATACGCCGCCACCACCAACTGTCATCGTCACCCCTGACGTAGTGCCCGGTGTGATAGGCGGAGGAGGAGGCGTTGGCGGCATCGGCTGGATCGTCCCCATCGGCCTTATCTTCCCGCCTCCCGGAGGCGGAGGACCACCACCACCCCCGGTTCCTGAGCCCGGAACGTTGCTGATCCTAGGAGGCGGCCTGGGAATGCTCGCCGCCTCACGGATGCGGAAGAAGACTAGTCGATAACCGGAAGCTCTTCTGGCGGCTCCGAGTTAAAGCTCATGTGTGAGTTCAGCTGAGCGGTCACGATGTTCTCGATCCGTATTCCAAATCGGCCCGGCAGATAGACTCCTGGCTCGATGCTGAAGCAGTGACCCACTTTCACGGGATCGCTGTTGCCTTCAATCACATTCGGGCTCTCGTGGATCGACATTCCTAATCCATGACCAAGCCGGTGTGTGAAGAACTCGCCATAGCCCGCGCCGTCAATCACACCTCTGGCAGTCCTGTCCAATTCTTCGTAAGTGACCCCTTCTCGGATCAGGTTGCGCGCTGCCTTGTGCGCCTCTAAAACTACGCGGTAGACCCGCTTCGCCTCAGGATCTGGTTCACCAACAGCAGCCATGCGTGTGATGTCGCTTTGATAGCCGCCATAGTCGCAGCCAAAGTCCATCACGATGACGTCGCCATCCTTGATCATGGTGTTGTCTGTGTGATGGTGCGGCTCCGCCCCGTTCGCGC
The DNA here is from genome assembly GCA_029824475.1 of Fimbriimonadia bacterium. Lineage (GTDB taxonomy): Bacteria > Armatimonadota > Fimbriimonadia > Fimbriimonadales > Fimbriimonadaceae > JALGXY01. The sequence continues at coordinate 8,190 of JALGYA010000087.1, forward strand.
CTGCCCCCACGATGGCAAACGTCGGGATCCCGCCGCCCGCTGTCATTGCATCAGCAAGCATCTTGCTCACGTCAAATTCAGTCAGGCCCGGTTTAAGCCTGGGCAGGACTTGGACGAAGGCTTCATCGGCAATCCTCCCAGCTTCGAAAAGGCACTTCAGTTCTTCTTCATCCTTGACGCTCGTCACTCGTGAGAGCACGGGGTGGCCAGGGATAAACGTCGCCCCGGGCATAGCTTTTTGAAGCAGCAGCAGGTGCGATGCCCGCAGGTCATCGTCGATTGCGATCGTGCCGTGGCGGACATCCCAATCCGAGGCGAGGTCAGCGACGAGCCCGCCGGGATCCTCGCCGTCATTCCACGTCCTTACATCTGCGATTCCAACGCGCTTCGCCTGCGTCTCTGTGAGGGCCGGGCAGATGAGGCGCTCTCCTTCGTCACCATTGATCGCGAGCATGAGAAGCCTCTCACCACCGTGTTCATTCAGCGAATGGAGATAAACAAGGCTGTTCGTTGAGGCTGCGATGTAGGCGTCTACGCCCGCAGATTTCATCGCCCATCGCAGTCGTTCAAGCCGCTGTGATTGGCGTCCGGAAGAGGGGTCCATATGCCGCAGTATGGCATGGGACCTCCCCCGATGCGAGGGGTATCATCGTGTCGGCTTTGCCCGGTCGTCTAATGGTAGGACATCGGTTTTTGGTGCCGTCGGTCTGGGTTCGAATCCCAGCTGGGCAGCCACATTTTCTCCCTCATCAGCAGCACCTGTTGGTATCCTCTGCTCCATGGCAAATCGGGAAGAGAGCGTCCGCCTTTACGACGCCGTCCTGGAGCGGTTTCCTGATGTGAAACGCAAGGGCAAGGCATCTGCTTACACGTCGATCAACGGCCACATGTACTCCTTTGTTGACAGCGAGGGCATCATGGGCCTCAGGTTTTCCAAAGAAGACTTGGAGGAGTTCCGGGAGCTGACAGGGACTGGGCCATTCATTCAGTACGACTGTGTGATGCGAGGGTACGGAGTCGTGCCAGATGACCTGCTCGCGGACACAGATGCGCTTGCAATTTGGTTCAAAAAGAGCCTCACTTACATCAGCAGCCTCAAACCAAAGCCGACGAAGAAGCCAGCGAAGAAGTAGATCGGTCAAAATCCGAGCGTGGCATCGACCATTCAAGTCATAGACTCACACACGGAGGGTGAACCGACACGCTGCGTCGTGAACGGGTTCCCTGAGCTTGAGGGCTCAACGATGGTTGAGAAGCGCGAGTCGTTCGCCAGAGACTTTGATCACCTTCGCCGCGCAATTGTCTGCGAACCACGAGGCCACGATGCGATTGTCGGGGCTCTTCTGACTGAGCCGTGTGAGGAAGGCGCTGACACTGGCGTCATCTATTTCAACAACACCGGCATGCTCGGCATGTGCGGGCACGGCACGATTGGCGTCATCGCCACCCTCAAACACATCGGTGTTGCGATCGAAGAAGGCGTCGTTCTCGACACTCCCGCCGGTCTGGTTGCCGTAGAGTCACTGTCTGATTCTAAGGCTCGTATCAGGAACATCCCCAGCTATCGCCACCTCAAAGATGTATCCGTGGACGTGCCGGGGCACGGAACTGTGACCGGTGATGTTGCTTGGGGCGGAAACTGGTTCTTCCTCTGCAGTGACCACGGGCAGGATCTCTCCTGGGGGCGGCAGAAGGTACTGACGCAGTTCTGCATTGACTTGAACGAGGCCTTGGTGAGCGCGGGCATTGCAGGAAAGGACGCTCCGATTGACCACATCGATCTCTTTGGCCCTCCCATGCGAGACGATGCCCAGAGCCGCAACTTTGTACTCTGCCCGGGCTTTGAATATGACCGCAGCCCCTGCGGGACCGGGCTGAGTGCAAAGCTGGCCTGCTTAGCAGCCGACGGCCTGCTGGCACAGGGTGAGGTCTGGCGGCAGGAGGGATTCGCTGGTGGAGTGTTTGACGGCAGCTGGGAGCCGGGCCCGCTCGACACGATCATCCCGATCATCGAAGGCAGCGCGTGGATATCAGCTCACTCTGAGTTGATTTTTGACCCCAACGACCCCTTCCGGCACGGGATTGGGCCATGACCTACGATGCTGTCGTTTGTGGCGGCGGCATCGTTGGCGCCGCCGTCGCGTATGAGCTGAGCCTGCGGGGTCTGTCGGTGCTCATTCTTGAACACGAAAGCATAGGCTGCGGTGCGACCGCCGAGGGGATGGGGCATATCATGGTGGCCACAGATTCGCCTGGTTTGGCGGCCCTCACCTCGTATTCCCAGCAGATTTGGAGCGACCTGAGGGCCCAGCTCGATGATTCATGTGAGTGGCGGGAAACCGGCACTCTCTGGGCAGCGCTCAGCGAGTCTGAAATGGATGAAGCTGCCAAGAAGCAGGCCGACTATCAGGCCCTCGGCCTGGAAGCTGAGGTTTGGGATGGACCGAAATCCAGGAAGGAGGAGCCGATGCTGGGCAGCTCCGTTGTCGGTGGGCTTCACGTGCCTGGCGACTCGGTGATCTACACCGTGAATGCCGCCAGGTGGATGGTTGAGAAGGCGCAGTCGCTCGGCGCTGATGTCCGGCTCGGAGTTGAGGCAGCAAAGATTGGCGAAGGCTGGGTCGAGCTGATCGATGGCGAGCGAATTGAGTGCGGAATTGTGGTCAACGCAGCCGGGGCAAAGGCTGCAGCGCTCAC
>JALGYA010000088.1 GCA_029824475.1 Fimbriimonadia bacterium
TCGCCAGTGTGCTTAATCACTTCTCCGCCAGACCGGACACAGGTCTCCTGAATAGTCTGGTCGTGCCATCTAAGCATCCTGCTCCAGGCGGCATCCCCAAGCGCCTCCACGAGCTGACTCGATTTGCAGATATCCGTGAAGAGAATCACTGCATGGCCACGATCCGACTCCGCCGGTTCGAGAATCGCGCTGACCCTTGCCGCGTCAGGCGCTGCTCCCAGACGGGTAAATGTTGACTTGGCTGCCTCGAGCCTGGCCACGATTGCTGCATCGATCGGCATCCCGGCCATGCGCATCACTTCGGCCGTTATGAGCGAATTCCGTGCCAGGTCGAAAGGCGCTTCGGACTCCTGCCAATAGGAGACTGCCGTTCGCAGGCCGTCGAGTGCATCCTCATACCTCTCCTCCGCTGCTGCCAAGATTGCCTGGGCGGTTGCCGCCGCGCCTAGCATAACGGTCGTCTGATAGTCCTCTGCCTTCTTGTCAAGAGCCTCGCAAACGGCCCTTGCCTCGTTAAGCCATCCGGCAGCAGCGAAGACTTCAACCGCGCCAGACTCCAGATGTTCCGGGAGCATCCTGCCGCCACGTCTGCCCTCCAGAGCCGCCTTAATCGACTCAGCCGCGCCTTGCAGGTCGCCCGTCTCCATCAGAAGCAGGGCGTATCCCGGCTGAGCGTCATAGCCAAGCTCCTGCACCTTCGCAAACGACTTAGCAGCCCCACCGTAGTCGCCGCGACGCATACGCTGGATGCCCAGCTCGTGATGGGCCGCCGCCTGCAGATCCCACGCCCTGTCTTTGAACCTCTCGCAGGCACTCAAAATCGACTTCTCTGCCTGATCCCAATCCCCAGTAAACCGGTGCACCTGAGCGTTCCGGATTCGGCACAGGCCACTGAAGACTTCGCAGTTGTTCCGCTCGCACCAATCGCTCGCTTCTGCTGACCACTCCTTCCCGCGTCTCATATCCTGGGCGATGTGACAGGCATCCAGAACATTGCAGTAGATGTTGATCGTGACGATCTCGCTGGCCTGGCCGCCTACCGCGAAAGCGATCTCGTCGTCAAGCCGCTCGAAGGCCTCTGCCGCCCGCCCTGCCTTGAGGGCTGCCATCGCCGAGTCAACGCGGACCAACGCAAGCACATCAAAACTCCCGCACAGCTCTGCTGCCTGCTCAAATCTCTTGCGGTGCAACTCGGCCTTAGCAGGGTCTCCTTCCGCAAGGTAGATCTTCAGCCACAGTCTCTCCAACCAAGCGTGGACATCGGTCCCTTCTGAGTCGCCAAGGGCGCGCTTCGCCGTCTTCTGCCAGCCCTTTGCAGTGGTGATTTTTCCCAGATTGAACGCAGCGTGTGCCACCCAGCAGGCGCTGTTTGCCGCGGCTTTGGCGTCCCCATCAGCGACGTGCCCTGTGTACGCCTTCTGCCCGGCCGTCATCTCCAAGTCCGTCCTGCAGAGCATCCTGGCGGTATTCGCCAGAGCGTCCAACCCGAGCGGACTCAGCTCTTCATCAGCATCTAACTTAAGCAGGACATCAAGCGCCTCATCCCAGCGCTTCTTCTTCATAAGCGCTAGGCCGCGGAGTTCGGGTTCATTCAAAGCAGGCGACTGTTCCTCCCTGGGATCCAGCAAAAACTGTGGTTAAGAGTCTACCTATGGTCACCCTAATCTGAACCTGCCGATATGGCGCCAGAACTCGGATATCGTATAGTGGTGAGAATGAACAAGGGAAAGGCGTCATTAGTTGTCGTCGGCAGCATCGTTGCGGTCGTCGGTCTGCTGATCGCAGCGGGGCTCTATTTCGTCGAGAAGAGATTTCTGGGGCCCATCGGCAAGAATGCAGCCCAGCTCGACGAAACATACAAGCAGAGCCAGGAGCTCGGCCTGCCAGTCACCCAAGCTGAACTGATCGCAGACTTCGTGGTGCCAGACCATGAGAACGCCGCACCCGGAACCCTTCTCCTTCTGGAGCAGGTCTCCCAGTTCTCTCATCTCCTCCCCAGAGAGGACATGTACAACGTCACCGAGAGTCGCTCACCAGATTTCGCAATCTTGGCAGGAGATTCCGCCGGGCTCTATGACCAATTGGCCGAGTCAACATCACTCCCAGGCTGGTTCGTCGACCGCGATTACGACGAAGGCCCAAACCTGATTTTGCCCGAGTACTCGATGGCGAAGTCTGCGGCAAAGCTGCTGGTCATGAGCAGTATTGAGCACGCCTTAGCGGGCAGAAACGACGACGCCTTTAGGGACTTTGTGACAGCACGAAAACTCGCGGCGTTTCAAGCTCAAGAGCCAACGATCATCGGCCTCCTCGTCTCGGCAGCAATGGATGCCCTCATTCTCAAGGCGGCGGAGAGTCTGGCAGTGATTTGGCATGAAGACTCTTCCGCCCTACGCAAGCTCCAAGGCGTGATCGAAGACTCAGATTACGTAATTGAACCGACACGCGCCCTTGAAGGCAACTTCTACATAGGACTGGTAGCAGGCAGGAACCTCGGGCATTTTGGAGGGCTAGCAGCCCTCGGAGGCATGGACACAGACTTCGACCCAACCGCCTCCGAAAATGCGGAGTTTCGGTCTGCTGGCCTCCCACCAAAGAGACTAGAGAGAGCCATGCTGAACCGTTACCTGCGCGTCTACAACGCCATCTACAACGAAGTCCAAGAGTCGCCCACTTCGCTGCGTGGGTTGGGCGAGCACATCGACATGAATATCGGGGATGGTGCGATAACAGACAAGTTTGTAGACAGACTTGCTTCGATGCTTCTTCTCTCCTTCTCAGGTGTCGACAACGCTCTGCGCTCAAACGACGCCAACCGAGCCCTCATGGAGGCGTACTTGCAGTCGATGGTTTTCCGAGCAGACTCAGGTGAGTTTCCTGCATCTCTATCGGAGATAGATGCAGAGTTCGACGATCCTTTCGCGCCGGGCGGCACAATTCAATGCCTTGTTGAAGATGACTCCGTTCTGATCTGGAGCGTTGGCAGAGATGGCGTCGACGACTCCGGCGGCAAGGGCGACTTGTCCTACCGCTTCCCTCAGGTCATCGAGCCGCCGCAGTCCGTCCAATGACGAAGTTTGGGAGAAACGACAGCGGCACCGGGCAGTCCCCACCGTCGTCCCCCGCTAAGTAGTGTCTGAACGAGACACTACCGTTCACACTTTTTGCACCCTAGGATTAGTGTGCCACAGACAGGCCCGCAGGGTTTGTCCGTGATCTACACGTGAGGAGGGTCCATTCTGGCCTCTCCCCCGCGCATGGCGAGGGAGATTGAGAGGGGGCCGGCCCTCGGCCGGGACTGGCGGTCAGAAGTAAGACCGCTCCTTACAGTCGCAGCCCCCTTCTAGCCTCCCCCACCCCAAGTGGGGGAGGGACCAAACCCTAGCCCTACTCCAAATCCTGACCAAGATCAGCCAGCTCATCAGCCGACTTCCGCTCATGCCCTTCCCGGGCAAGCCGAACCAGGTGCGTCCCCGCAGCCTTCAGGCAGGCCGTCGCCTTCTCTGCATCAGACCCCGAGCCGTGACCCAGGTAGTGCGCCGCCCCCTCCACAATCTTCACAGCCCGAGCCTCATCAAGAGTGATGCTCACGGTCCCGGCAGATGTCGAAATCGAAAGTGATGCCATCTCCTACTCCTCCGACTGGTATCCAACCAGAGTCACGTAGACAGTCCCGCCCGGATCAGCAGACAGATTCGCCTTGGCAGCCGAGTTGTCAGCCAACCTTAAGGGCACAGGCAAAGAAACTGCCGATCCCCCACCAGCCGGCGCAGATACATAGGCTCTCACCCCACCAGAATCCTGAACCTGAACACTGGACTTGTTCGAACCTTCATTGGAAACCAGCACCGCTGTCACATAAAATCGATGCCCCGCGCCTGGAGCAGCGATCAAGTCCTGAACGGAAGTGTAGTTGCCCGTGTTGAACGTGCCAGCACCATCCACCAGTTTCGCAGGCAGCGAATAAGGCAGTACAACAGCCTTGCCCAATGAGCTCCCGACCAGAGGCGCAAAGCCATCCAGCGAAGCCGGAACCGCCCGGTCATCCGACCGCAGCTCAGCCTCAATCGGCGAAGGGCTCGACCCGCTGATCGAAGCCAACGCGGTCACATCTGCCTCGCCCGTCGTCGCATAGCTGCGAAGCCTCAAAGTCTGATACCCGCGCACGGGAACCGAGTATTTCTTGGTCGAACTGGTCGAATGCCGGTCCGTAACGTACGAATCAACGATCCGCACACCGCTCAACGGCACGAAAAGCGACCCGTCAATCGAGGCCTCCCAAAGAATGCTCGCCGTACCCCCATCCGGCACGATCTGAATCATCACTGTGTCGAAGTCTCGGCAGCGAATATCGGTCTGATGATCACCCGATACGCTCGTGCCGACCAGCCGAGACGTGCCCAAAAATGTCGGTCGTCTGAGAATGCTCAATCCTTGCTCCTTTCATCGCCAGGTGCCAGACAGGCACCCGGTCCATGACAAGCCAGGAGCCCACAGATCAAAAAGTCAGCCCCGCAAAAAGAAAAAGCCCCCGCCAGCAAAAGCTGACGAGGGCTGTTCTGTTGGAGGGGACCTAAATGTCGTGGTACAGCTCGAACTCGTACGGATGCGGTCGCAGATCAATCTGGTCGCACTCGGCTTCAAGCTTGTAGTCGATGTATGCCTCAATGAGGTCCTCAGTGAACACGTCGCCCTTCGTCAGGTAGTCGTGGTCATCTCGGAGCCGCAGTAGAACCTCGCGCAGGTGGCCAGGCGTCTGCGGAATGCCAGCCTTCTCCTCCGGCGGAAGGTCATACAGATCCTTGTCGATCGGCTCGGCCGGCTCGATTCGGTTCTGGATGCCGTCCAGTCCAGCCATCAGCATCGCCGGGAAGGCGAGGTAAGGATTGGCGGACGGGTCCGGACAGCGGAACTCGATTCGCTTGGCGCCCGGCGACATGCTGTACATCGGCACACGGACACAGGCGGATCGGTTTCGCAGAGAGTAGATCAGGTTGATCGGAGCTTCGTAGCCAGGAACAAGTCGGCGATACGAGTTCGTCGACGGGTTCGTGAACGCGAGCAGCGAAGGCGCGTGCTTCAGGATGCCGCCGATATACCAGCGAGCCTCATCGGAGAGCCCACCGTAGCCAGCTTCATCGTAAAACACGTTGGTGCCGTTCTTCCAGATCGACTGGTGAACGTGCATTCCGCTGCCGTTGTCGCCAAAAAGCGGCTTCGGCATGAATGTGGCAGCCAGGCCCCACTTTGCGGCAGTGTTCTTGATGATGTACTTGAACTTCATCTGCTTGTCCGCCATGCGGAGCAGAGAGTCGTATCGGACATCGATTTCGCACTGGCCAGCAGTGGCGACTTCGTGGTGGTGCAGCTCAGTCTTGACGCCGACCTCTTCAAGTGTCAGCATCATCTCAGACCGCAGATCCTGCAGCTTGTCAGCCGGTGCACAGGGGAAGTAGCCGCCCTTGTTTCGGATCGTGTGGCCCAGAGCATCTTCAGCGCCCGAGTTCCAGTGGCCCTCTTCGCTGTCGATGCTGTAGAACGACTGGTCCGGCTCGTTGGAGTAGGACAGGCGGTTGAAGACAAAGAACTCAGCTTCAGGGCCGAAGTTGGCCGTGTCGCCGATTCCCGTCGACTTCAGATAATCCTCAGCCTTGCGGGTGATGTAGCGCGGGTCGCGAGTGTAGGGCTCCCGAGTGATCGGGTCCTCTACGTCTGCGATGAATACTGCCGTTTCGTGCTCGGTGAACGGGTCCATGAAGGCCGTGTTGGCATCGATGCGAAGCAGCATATCAGACTGATCAATAGTCTGGAAGCCGCGGATGCTCGAGCCGTCAAAGCCAAGGCCGTCCTCAAAGACGTCCTCACTTAGATCACCGGCAGGAATTGAGAAGTGCTGCCACGTGCCGAAGACGTCGGTAAAACGGACGTCGACGAGCTGAGCATCGTTCTCTTTGACGAATTTAATTGCCTCTGATGGGTTCATTCGTGTGTTCCTTATTGGTGCCCCCCGCGATCGGCTCGGTGATCTATTAGGGCTGCATCAGCGACGCTGCGGATGCACTTGTGCCGCAGAAGGTCGGAGAGTCTCCATCCAGCCTGCGGCACAATAACAAGACGTGAGGAGCATACAGGATTGAAGCAGCGAGTTTTCCCCTGCGCTTGGTCTCTGGGGCTGCTGGCCTGCTTGACCATCGGCTGCGGTGAGAAGAAGGCCCTGCCCGAAGGAGTAGTCGAGGAGACCGCTGCCTTTACAGGCGCTGCTGAGCTCCCCCTTTCCGGCAGCTTCGCCTTCCCGGATTCCACTCCCGCCCCCTGCGTCCTCATCCTCTCAGACTCCGGCCCGCTCGACCGCGACGGCAACGAGCAGTCGATCGTCCGCACCGGCGTCTACAGCGACCTCGCACACCAGCTTGCGCTCAATGGCATCTCCACATTTCGGTACGACAAACGCACGTCCTCAGCGATGAAGGACCACGCGCCCGAGGACTCCGCAGATGTCTCCAGCCATATCTCCTGGGACAACCAGCTGGAAGATGCTCGCCTTGCCTTCGAGGAGATGGCCTCTCATCCAAGCTGTTCTTCCGCCTCGATCCTCGGCCATGGTGAAGGCGGGCTCTTTGCCCTCAGCCTGGACAGTTCAGTCGATGCGAAAGCGCTCGTGCTAGCCGCTGTCACCGCGCGAGACGCCTCCGAAACCATGCTCGCCACAATCGAAGCCCGCATCAAGCGCAGCGTCACCAAACAGGAGAAGCAGGATGAGATCATGGACGACGCCCGGCGCGGCCTCATCCGCGTGAAGGCGACCGGAAAAATGCCCCGCAGCCTCCCCCGTGAGCTCTTCGGTGTCTTCCCCACCGGTGCGGGACGGCTCCTCCAAACGATCCTCCTCCTCGACCCAATTGAGCTCGCCAAACAGACCAACTCGCCCACACTGGTCCTCCACCCCGAGATGGACAGCACGCTCAGCAAGGAGCTCGACGCCGACGCACTGCTCGCCGCTCTGTCGGGCAGAACCAGCGTCCAAAAGCTCGTCGTCCTGGACAACACTTCGCATCACCTCAAGTCCGCCAAGGCCAAAACCGAACGCGGCACCATCGGCCCGGTCAAACCCGAGGCAGCAAAAGCGATCGCAGACTTCATAATAGATCACACATCGTGATCCTCTCCGCCTTAGCCGCCGTCATCCAAGAACCCGCCCGCCCGAACATCGTCCTCTTCATGACCGACGACCTCGGTTGGGGGGACACGGGCTTCAACGGCTGCAGGGTCGACAGCACTCCGAACCTCGACCGGATGGCAGCTGAGGGCACGATTCTCGACCGGTTCTATGCGGCAGCACCCGTCTGTTCTCCGACACGCGGAAGCTGCCTCACTGGCCGCCACCCCTACCGCTACGGCATCTTCGGCGCCAACACCAACCACCTGCCTGAATCCGAAGTGACCCTGGCCGAAATGGTCAAGCCGCTCGGCTACGCGACAGGCCACTTCGGAAAGTGGCACCTCGGCACCATGACTCGCATCATCCGCGACTCAAACCGCGGCGGCAACCCCACATTCGACGCCCACAAAACCCTCCCCACCGACCACGGATTCGACGCCTTCTTCAGCACAGAGGCCAAAACCCCGACCTGGGATTCCCAGATCAAGCCAGTCAAGCACGGCCTGGCAAACAAGTGGTGGAACGCGGTTTAAGGAGATGAGGAAACTCTTCCCTACGGGACCCGCTACTGGAAGGGCGACGGCCAGATCGTCCACCGAGGCCTCGAGGGCTCCGACAGCCGGGTCATCGTCGAGCAGGCGATCGACTTCATCACGGAGGCTTCAAAGAGCGACAAGCCGTTCTTCGTCGTCGTCTGGACCCACGCCCCGCACCTCCCCGTCGATGCGCCAGCTGAGGACCGCGCAAGGTTCAGTGAGCTCGACGACTACAGCCAGAACTACTTCGGCTCGATCTATGATCTGGACCGCGAAGCTGGCCGCCTTGAAGCCAGCCTTAAAGACCTTGGTGAGTGGGACGACACCCTGTTCTGGTTCGCCAGCGACAACGGCCCCGAAGGCCAGGCGGGTGCAGAGCACCCGAACTACGGCCCCGGCAGCGCCGGCCCCTTCCGTGGCCGCAAACGCAGCCTCTATGAGGGCGGCGTAAGAGTCCCCGCATTCGTCCACTGGCCAGCTGGTCTCACCGGTTCCGTCCGCACAGACGCCCCCGCCGTCACCAGCGACATCCTCCCCACCGCCGCCGACATCCTAAACATCCCCCTCCCCTCCCGCCCCCTGGACGGCGTCAGCGTTCTCTCAACCCTTCGTGGTGAGGCTCAAACCCGTCCCGCCATCGGATTCCAGTCCGCCAAACAGGCCACCTGGGTCGACGGCGACTGGAAGCTCTACACGAACAGCGACGCAGTCGAGCTCTACAACATCGCCAAAGATCCAGGCGAGCAGTCCCCTGTCAACGACAAAGACCGCGCCCAGCGCATGCGCGCAGAAATGCAGGCCTGGCAGGAGTCCTGCAAAACAAGCCTCAGCAAGATTTCAGGCTAGAGCCAATCAATCATGAATGGAGAGCACGAAGCAAGACTCCCCTACGGAGACGCCAGGGACCAGAATCTTCAGAACATGAGCGGCAAGCCCAGAAGGTACGGCTTGGCAATCCTGCTGGCATCGTTCACTCCTGCACCGATCGCAGCGGTCATCCAGCACAACATCGAATTCCCAGACAACGGGCTGTTTCTGCTGGCCCTGATCCTCTTTTCTGGACTCCTCTCTCCGATCTACCTGGCTAACCTCAGCCAACAGGGGCAAAATCGGACGCAAAGAGTTGCTGCCGTGATCGGCGCCGCCGTCTACTCAGCGATTGTTCTATTCTTCTCCACAGCGACGATCTTGTTTTCCTAAAGCGCTTGGATTCTGCCACTCACCAGAACGCCGCATAATGGATCTTAGATGGGCGAAGACGATCCAGCCGGCCTCCCCTACAAGGACCGCCGAGACAAGCAAATAGATCAGGCGCGGCCACACCCGCCTGCCCGCAGGTGGACAATCCTGATCCTCGCCTTCGCCGTCACTCCGACCGTAGTAGCCGCAATGATCTACGCTGGAGATTCTATCACTACGATGGAGCTGTCGCTCTTTCCGCACCTGCTCGCCATCCCTCTGTCCATCTATCTCGCATTGAACAGCCAAAGGGGGCGGAGCGATGGAAATCGAATAGTTGCGGCCGCTGTCGTCGGCGTCTACTCGATCGTCTTGGTGATAATCAGCATCCTCAGCTTCCTCTTTGTGTTGACTTAGTATCAGTCAACATCAAGAACAAGCCACCCCATTCGAGGCGTAGAAACGGAAGTGGGGAAACAGAGATTCAAGTGGCACCTCCTGCTGCTAGCAATGGTCATCGGGCCGGCGGCCATATGGAGTCTGATGCACCTGCAGTTCAGCTACACTGGCCGGCTCGACTGGATCGACATTCCAGCCTTCGCCTGCCTGACCATAACGACCATGGTCCTCACAGCACGCAGCTTCCCAGATGACACTTGGGGAATCAGAATCGGCGCAGCCCTCGCCGTAGGCATCGTCTCGCTCTGCCTGATGTTCTACATCGGGGTCATCCTAGCAGGCACGCTTTTCGGCGCCTTCCTCTAGCCGTTGGAGCCGGCCTACAGACGATTCAGCCTGCATCACCGCCGGTGCTTTTCAAACCACGCCAGCATATAAAGCTGCTGAGCCAGCTGCTGAGATGGCGTAGCAGTCGAGTGATTCAGCCCCGGCGCCCGCACCATAACAGCCTCCTTGCCCTGCAGCATCAGGGCCCGGAAGAACTCCTCACCCTGGCTGATCGGTACACGCAGGTCATCTTCACCGTAATACAGCAGCGTCGGTGTCGTCACGTTCGCTGCATAGGTGAGCGCCGAGTTCTCAACGTAATCCATAGGGTCTTCCCATACCCTGTTCGTGTGGCGACCAAGCCTCTCGCCCTTGTCGCGTGTTCCTGCAAAAGACAATCTGTCGGTAACGCCGCCCCTGATGCACACGGCTGCAAACCGGTCTGACTGCCCAATAACGTCTGCGGTGAGCGTGCCCCCAGCACTAGAGCCGTAAAGGAAGAGGTTCTGCTCTTCTATCCAGCCCTTCGCCACGGCCGCGTCCAAGGCTGCATCCATGTAGTCAAAGTAAGTTGTCCGCGCTGAACCAGCCGTCGGAGGGAGGACAGGATCTGGCCTAGAGCCAAGGCTCGTGTGAAAGTCCGTTCGCAGAACTGCGTAGCCCTGTGCCGCCCAAAGCTGATCAGTAAGGCTGAACACTGGAGGCATCATGTTTCCCGTTGGATAGACCTCCATGATTACCGGGTACTTCTTTCCCATCTCAAAGTTAACCGGCCTCGTCAGCCGGCCTCGCACCTGCTCTCCATTTCTGAGACTGAAGTAGAACTCCTCCAACTCGCCAAGCTCCACTCCATCCAAGAGCGCACCGTTCGGGTCAAACAGCTCTTTCACCTGCGCCGGGTCGCTGATGCTGAATGTGATAAGAGCCTCCGGTTGGTGGGGTGTGGACCGGATCGCTGCAAACTGGCCGCTTGCGCTGGTGAATTCGCGCAGCCACGCATCGCCCGCCGTCACTTTCGTGACCTCTTCATCAAGAGATGCATAGTGCATATTCAGCACAGTTTCGACGCGCATGAGGAAGAACACACCGGAGCCGTCGGGCGCCCAAGAAAGCTCCCTCGGCCATCCCGGCAGGTCGCGAGCAATAACCCGCTCAGCGCCATCGGTGCTTCTTATGCTGAGTCCGTTGTTGGTCCCAAGGGCGGTCCAGACACCGTCGGGCGACAAC